>NZ_JANPML010000177.1:0-4956 GCF_031422795.1 Sandarakinorhabdus sp. | reverse complement strand
GTGCGCAGGTCGAGCGTGGCATGCGGTTCAAAGGCGCCGCGGGTGAGCATTGATGCCATGCCGTTCACCGCCCATCTGCTGGTCGATCCCGATCACGGTATCTGGGCCTCCGGCCCGATCATCACGCTGATGGATACCGCTGTCGGCATGGCATCAATGCTCACCCGCGGCGCCTTTGAACCGCATGCCACGCTCGACCTGCGCACCGACTATGTGCGCAGCCCCAAACCGGAAGCCACGGTGACGGCGCGCGGCGAATGTTACCGCATGACCCGCCAGATCGCTTTCGTGCGCGGCCTGGCCCATGATGGTGATCCGGCCGATCCGATCGCCCATGTCACGGGCACCTTCATGTTTGCCGCCTCCAAATTGGCAGGCGGCTGGCAATGACCAGCCCCGCCCTTGCCACGCTGCTGCGCCAGCCCGCCGGCCGGCTCGACATGCTGCCCTATGCGGCGCTGCTCGACCTGTCGTTCGAATGGGTCGATGGCGAACTCCAGCTCGTCATGCCCTTTGCCGAAACCTTGATCGGCTCGCCCGGTCGGCTGCACGGCGGCGCCATTGGCGGCCTGCTGGAACTGGCCGGCCTGCTCACCGTGATTGCCGCCCAGCCCGAAGGCGAAGCGCTGCCGCGCGTGCGCCCGGTCACCGTGACGGTGGATTTCATGCGCGAAGGTGCCGCCCAGGAAACCCGGGCCGCTGCCAGCATCACCAAGCTCGGCCGCCGCGTGGTGAATGTGCAAGCTCAGGCGTGGCAGGGATCACGCGACAAGCCGATCGCAGCGGCTCACATCAATTTCGTGCTGGATTGGCCCGATCAGACGAAGCAATCGGCGGCGGCGCCAGCGCCCTGACCGCTGCAGCGGTGGAATCGCTGAACAGGCCATCGATGCCGGTGGCCAGATAGGCGCGGATTTCGGCTTCCACATCGCCGGGCAGGCGCGGATCACTGCCTGATTTCAGGCCTTCGGGCAGGAAATAATTCTCTGGCCGAAATGTCCACGGATGCACCTCCAGCCCGGCGGCATGCGCGTCCTGCACCAGGCTGGTCGGCTGGGCCAACCGGCCATCCGGCCCGCGCGGGATGATCATCACCCGTTCCGGCCCGATGCCGGCCGCATAGGTCGCCACTGTCTTCAAACCATCGGCGCTGGCCAGTTCGGCATAGGCATAGCCATCTGCCGATTTGCCCGATGATCCCATCAACTGGATCAGCCGCACCCCGGTCTGGCCTTTTAATGCCTTCAGATTGTCGACCTCGAAGCTCTGGATGAACACCGGCGCTTCGCGCGTCGTCCAGCCGACCTTCGCCAATTCGGCCAGCAAGACCGGCTCCAGCGGCAGGCCAAGGCCACGGAAATAGCTGGGATGCTTGGTTTCGGGATAGATGCCGATGGTGCGCCCGGTGCGCGCCGAAGCCGATTTGGCCAGCGCAATCACCTCGGCCAAAGTCGGGATCTCGAACTGGCCGTCAAATTCGGCATTGGCCGGGCGCAGCTGCGGCAGGCGTTCCTTGGCGCGCAGCGTCTTCAGTTCGGCCAGCGTGAAATCTTCGGTGAACCAGCCGGTGAACGCCTCGCCGTCGAT
Source organism: Sandarakinorhabdus sp. (assembly GCF_031422795.1). Taxonomy (GTDB): domain Bacteria; phylum Pseudomonadota; class Alphaproteobacteria; order Sphingomonadales; family Sphingomonadaceae; genus Sandarakinorhabdus. Next base: position 3,369 of record NZ_JANPML010000177.1, on the reverse strand, counting down.
GGTCCTGGTCGTCTTGCGGCTGGCAAACTCCGGGTGAGCCGCCACATCAGTGGTGCCGGAAATCTCGTTCTCATGCCGCGCTACCAGCTGATGATCCTTGGTCGCCACCAGATCAGGTTCGATAAAGTCGGCACCCTGCGCGATGGCGCGTTCATAGGCAGCCAGCGTGTGTTCGGGGCGTTCGGCGCTGGCGCCGCGATGGGCGATGATGATCGGCGGGGCAGGCGGCGGCAGCGGGACCGGCGCGGGTTTCAAAGGAGCCATCAGCAGCAACACCAGCGGAGCGAGGATCATGGGCATGGATAGCGCCTAGCGCCGCCGCATGACAGAAAAAAGGCAGAAGGCACCGCAACGCGCAGCAGCAAACGCGCTGAACAGCAGTGCTCGTGCCGGCAATCGCTTGTTGCGCCAGTGCTTTCACGGCAAGCTGCGCGCCATGCCGAATCCGACCCGCCTGCGCCTGATCGCTGCCTTTGCGGCCGGCGGACTGGTGCTGGCCGTGCCGCTGATCGGGCAAGCGCGACCAGGGGTAACAGGGTTCTCGCCAGAAGGTTCAGTCGCAGCCCCGCGCCAGATCGTGGTGCGGTTTGCGACGCCGATGGTGGCATTGGGCAGCAACGCGCCCGCCCCCATCACCGGGGCCTGCGCGGCAGGCGGTGCGGCGCGCTGGCTCGATCCGCAGCGCTTTGCCCTTGATCTGCCCGCCCCGCTGCCGGGCGGGCGGGCCTGCAGCTTCACGCTCTCGCCCGCGCTCAAGGATCTGGCCGGCCGGCCGCTGCCCACCGCGGGCCCGTTCCGTTTCACCACCCCAGGGCCATCGCTGCGCGCCATCGCGCCCGATTATGAAGAACCGGCCGAAGACCAGATTTTCCTTGTCGCCAGCGAAGCTCCGCCCACCCCGGCCAGCCTTGCCGCCAATGCCGCCTGCCTGGTGGAGGGCGTGGGCGAAAAAATCCCGCTCGACATCCAGCCTGATGCAACGCGTGACGCCATCATCAAAGGCGCGCGCGGCAACTGGAACCTGAACTGGTTTCTGGAACAGGCTGGCTGGCGCACCAGCGAAGGCGGCGAACCACGCAGCCGGGCCAGCATCACGGCGCTGAAATGCCGTCGCCCGCTGCCCGCTGGCGGCAAGCTGACCATCATCTGGGGCAAGGGCGTTGCGGCTGCCAATGGCCTCAGCGCCGGCGCCGACTGGCAGCGGCGCTTCACTGTGCGCCAAGCCTTCACGGCGCGCATCGAGTGCACGCGGGTGAATGCCGGCGCCGCCTGCTCCCCGCTCGATTCCATCCGGCTGAGTTTTACAGCGCCGGTGCCGCGTGCCGTGGCACTGCAAGCGCGGTTGGTGCAAAACGGCCGCGCCATCGCGCCAGAGCCGCCGAAGGACCGCGCCAACACGCTGCAGGAACTGCGCTTCAAGGGGCCGCTGCCGGCGCGGGCGACGTTCCGCGTCACCCTGCCCGCCGCGCTGGCCGACGACAGCGGCCGCAGATTGGCCAATGCCGATCGCTTCCCGCTGGCCATCGCCACCGCCGATTATCCGCCATTGGCCAAATTTGCCGGCAGCTTTGGGATACTGGAGGCCGAAGAAGGCGGCGTGCTGCCGGTCACCCTGCGCGGCGTCGAAAATCCGCTGCCGGCCAGCATGCTCGCCCTGCCAACCCGCAGCATCAGCACCACCGATGATGCCGCCATCGCCCGCTGGCTGCGGCAGCTGGAAAAGGCCGAGGAACGCAGTTTCCGCAGCGAGCCGCTCAGTGATGGCGGCACGCGCAGCATCGAAACCACCGGCAGCCAGCCGCTCATCCCCGCCCGCCAGCCAGCCCGCCGCTTCAGCGTGGCGCGCGCCAAGGACGGCGCGATGCAAGTGGTGGGCATCCCGCTGAAAACCCGCGGTTTCCATGTTGTGGAGATCGCCTCGCCATTGCTGGGCAGCGCGTTGCTGGGAACGGGCCAGGTCCGCCATGTTGCCACCGGCGCGCTGGTCACCAACATGGCAGTGCATTTCCAGTGGGGCGATGGTGCCAGCCTGGCCTGGGTGACGCGCCTGAACGACGCCAGCCCGGTGCCCGGCGCCGCCGTGCGCGTGACGGACAGCTGCACGGGCACGCTGTTGTGGCAGGGCAAGAGCGACGCCCGGGGCCGCGCGCTGATCCCTGCCGGCTTGCCGCGCCCGGAAAGCTGGAGCGGCTGTGAACGCGGCCAGACCGCGCCGCTGCTGATTTCGGCACGCACCGCCGACGATTACAGCTTTGCCCTGTCCGGCTGGGGACGCGGCATCCAGGGTTTTGATTTCAACCTGCCGACCGGCACCGGCAGCCTGGGCAGCATCGCCCATGCCGTGCTTGATCGCACGCTGGCGCGGCCCGGCGAGCGCATCAACCTGAAACTGTTCGAACGCACAGCCAGCGACACCGGGTTCGGTCGCCCCGCCGTTACCGCCCGAACGCTCGCCACCCGCACGCTCACCGCCCGCCATTGGGCCAGCGAAACGGTGCTGAAGGTGACACTCGGCCCCGGTGCTGATCCGGTCGGCCATGTTGATCTGCCGGCCACAGCGCCAGCCGGTGATTGGGATTTGCAGCTGGCAAGCGAAGGCAGGGAAGACCGCAGCGTTGGCCGGTTCCAGGTGGAGGAATATCGCCTGCCCGCCAGCCGCGCGAGCATCAGCGGGCCCAAGGCGATCCCCGTCGCGCCGCGCAGCCTGCCGCTTGATCTGGCGCTGTCCTACCTGTCGGGCGGCGCTGCGGGCGGCACGCCGGTCACCTTGCGCACGCGCGTTGTGCCGCGCAGTGTCGAGGTGGCGGGCTATGACGGCTGGCGTTTTGACGCTGAACCGGTGAAGCCAGGCCTGGCCGCGCTTGATGGCGACGGCAACGAAGCGGGCGCCGGCACCATCGCCCAGCGCGCCGCTGAACAGCCGCTCACGCTTGGCCCGGCCGGCACGGCGCGGGTGTCGGCCAGCGGTTGGCCGGCAGTGATGGCCCCATCCACGCTGGTGGCCGAAATGGACTATCCCGACGCCAATGGCGAGGTGGCCACCAAGGTGGCACGGCTGAAGCTGGACCCAGCGGCGGTGCGGATCGGCATCGCCACGGATGGCTGGCTGAGCAAGGCCGATGATCTGCGGTTGAAGCTGGTGGTGCTCGATCTGGCCGGCAAGCCGGTGCGCGGCCAGAAGATCAGCGTGCGCCTGTTCGCGCGCGAGATCCTCTCCACCCGGAAGCGGCTGGTTGGCGGCTTTTATGCCTATGACAATGCGCGCGATACGCGTGAGCTGAAGGCCAAGTGCAGTGCCACCAGCGATGATCGCGGGCGGGCACTGTGCACACTGGATGCCGGCGTTTCGGGCGAAGTGCTGGCGCTGGC
>NZ_JANPML010000176.1:0-2415 GCF_031422795.1 Sandarakinorhabdus sp. | reverse complement strand
GTCATAGCGGCCCTTGGGCATGATCGGCAGTTCGGCACGCGTCTTGTCGGGCCAGAAGCCCAGGCCAAGAAAACCCAGGCCCAGTTCTTCCCCCAGCTCGCGGCACTGTTTCAGGTGGCGGTTTGATTCGGCGCAGGTCTGGTGCAGAGTCTCCAAAGGCGCGCCGGAAAGCTCGAACTGTCCGGCCGGTTCCAGGCTGATGTTGCCGTCGGCGCCCTTGAGCGCAATGATATTCCCGCCTTCCAGGATCGGCTCCCAGCCATAACGCGTCATCGCCATCAACAGGTCGCGGATGCCGCCGGGCTCGGTGTAGGACGGGGCGCGGTGATCGTCGGTCTTGAACACGAATTTCTCGTGCTCGGTGCCAATGCGCCACGCCTCGCGCGGCTTGGCGCCGTCGGCGAACACCGAAACCAGCTGGTCGCGCGTTTCGATGATCGCGTCATCGCCGGCGATTGTCACCTTGTTGCTCATGTCCAGCGCCTTAGCCCCGTTGCCCTGCCGGCGCAATGAAGCGCCAATGTTGCAGTTTCGTGGCATGGTTCGCGGCGACCAGAGCGCTGGTTGCCGGCCTGCGCCAATCTACCCCTTGCAAAACTGTAATGTTTGCCGACATTGGCCGGCATGAAGCCTGCCGCCTTGTTGATTCTTGCCCTGCTGTCGCTCAGCGCCTGCGGCGTGGAGCAGGCCCAGCCTGCGCCGGTGCCGGCTGACGACCGCTGGGGCCATCTGCCGCCCGATCCGGAGCGCGTGCAGCAAGCCGAGCGCGCGGCGCCCCAGCCCAGCTGACATCAACGCCTGCTGCAAAGCGGCAGGGTTGCGCCCGCGCTGGCCTGTGGCATCCTTCCGCCAACTCGGAAGGATTTCACCATGCATGATCTGGTCATTCGCGGCGGCACCATTGTTGATGGCAGCGGCAATCCACGTTTTTTGGGCGATATCGCGGTTGATGGCGGCCGCATTACCGCGGTGGGCAGCATTACGGCCAAGGGCGCGACGGAAATTGACGCCACCGGCCTGATCGTCACGCCCGGCTTTGTCGACATCCACACCCATTATGACGGGCAGGCAACCTGGGATTCAGAAATGGCGCCGTCGTCGTGGCACGGGGTGACGACCGTGGTGATGGGCAATTGCGGCGTTGGTTTTGCGCCGGCCAAGCCCGACAAGCACCAGTGGCTGATCGGCTTGATGGAAGGCGTGGAGGATATCCCCGGCACCGCGCTGGCCGAAGGCATGAAGTGGAACTGGGAAACGTTCCCCGAATATCTGACGGCGCTGGAAGAACGGTCCCGGACCATCGATGTGGCCACCCATGTGCCGCACGGCGCCGTGCGCGCTTATGTGATGGGCGAACGCGGCGCGCGCAATGAAAAGCCCACCGAGGCTGACATCGCGCAGATGGCCACCATCGTGGCCGAAGGCGTGAAGGCCGGCGCGCTCGGTTTTTCGACCAGCCGCACCATATTGCACAAGAGCATCGACGGCGAACTCGTGCCCGGCACCACCGCCGAAAAGGACGAGCTGATCGCCATCGGCCGCGCCATGGGCAAGGTCGGCCACGGCGTGTTCGAGATGACCAGCGACCTGCGCCGCGAGTGGGATGAGTTTGGCTGGATGGGTGAGATGAGCCGCGAAACCGGTCTGCCAGTTACCTTCTCCATGCTGCAGTCGATCGCCAAGGAACTCCCCTGGCAGGAGCAAATGAGCGAGATGGCGCGCGCCAATGCCGAAGGCGCCAATATCGTCGCCCAGATCGCCATTCGTGGCACCGGCGTGGTCATGGCGTGGCGCGGCACCGTGCACCCGTTCAAGTTCCGTCCCAGCCTGCAAGCCATCGAAGCGCTGCCGTGGGAGGAACAGTGGCAGCATCTGACTGATCCGGCGTTCAAAGCCAAGCTGTTGGCCGAGGAGAATGTCTGGCCCGAAACCGATGTGCTGCCATTGCTGATGGCGGTCGCGCTGGGCTGGCAGCTGCAATACGAAATGACCGACAGCTTCAATTACGAGCCGACGCAAGGTGAAACCATCTGGGCGATGGCAAAGGCGGCGGGCGCGGATCCGGCCGAATACGCCTATGATCTCCTGTGCCGCGAAGGGGGCAAGGGCTTCATCTATTTCCCCATCCTCAACTATGCCGATGGCAACCTCGATTTCATCAAGGGCCTGCTGCACCGCGACGATGTGGTGATCTCGCTGTCTGATGGCGGCGCGCATTGCGGCACCATCTGCGATGCCGCCAGCCCGACCTATCTGCTGCAACACTGGGTGCGTGACCGGACGCGCGGCACCGTCAGCCTTGAAAACGCCATTCGCCGCCAGTGCCACGACACAGCCAAGCTGTATGGCCTTGATGATCGCGGCATCATCGCGCCGGGCTATCTGGCCGATTTCAACATCATCGATCTGGATCGG
>NZ_JANPML010000175.1:0-2969 GCF_031422795.1 Sandarakinorhabdus sp. | reverse complement strand
TCGGTGCCAGGTCGGACAACCTGCGACATGAATCCTTGTGATTCAGTCGCTTGTGGGAGGTTACCGACATGCCGACTGTAAAATTTCCGCTCACGCTTGCTGGCGCTGGCCCGAATGAGGCTATGCCCACGCTTGCCATCTATGCCCTGCCCGATGGCAAGCCGCCGCAGAAGCTCGCCACGGCCGCTGATGGCAGCATCAGCGTCGACCCCGCCACTTTGAAGGGCATGACGCTGGGCATCGGTGCTGATGCCGACCCAGCGACGCTGGACATAGCCAGCCTGCAGCGCGTGCGCGCCGATCAAGTGCTGGAACAATGGCGGCTGGGCGGCATCATCATTCCGCGTGAACGCTGGTGGCCGTGGCTGGGCGAAACCATCTGCGTGTCGGGCGATGTGAAGAAATGCCGGCCCTGGTATCTGGCACCAGCCTATCGCAAGGCGCGGCCGCTGCCAGCCAAGCTGGGCGTGCAACTGCGGCCCGAGGTGCTGAGCGGGTTCGATCTGTCGGCCAGCGCCATCCAATTGCCGTTCCGCTGCCTGCCTCTGTGCGATGGGGTGGTGGAAATCCATGAACGCGTGTGCTGCTGCACCACCTATGATTGGCGCGATCTGATCGATCGGCTGCGCGATCTGCTGGATGATTTGCCGGTGCTGGTCCGCTGGCCCGATCCGCCAATTCCCGATCCGGGGCCCAGATTCCCCGGCGGCTTTCCGGGCGGCATCTTTGGCGGCATCGGCCCGCGCCCGCCTGTGTTCGGCAGCATCCCGGCGCTCGATCAATTGCGCCGGCTTGCCCCGCGCCCGCTGGCCAGCACGAGCAGTAGCCTGCCGCCAGAGCCGGCGCTGACCCGCACCATCCCATCGGAACGCCTGTATGATGATTACCAGGCGCTGCTGAAAATCCGCCCCGCCGACGTGGCGGAATTTGTCGACAAGCGCCCCTATCTTTCCGCCTATCTGTGCCGCTGCACCAGCCGCAAGGTGGGCGAAGTGCCGATTCAGCCCGATGGTGAATTTGATTTCTGTTATCGCCGCCCGCGCCGCCTGCACACGCCGGGCCAACGCTGCCACACGGTGTTTGCCTATCGCGTGAAGCAGCAGATCGGGCCGTTCTGGATCACCGTTTATGATGGTGTTGCCGGCCAGGATTATTTCGGCGCCGGCGAAGAGGCCCATCTGCGCACTTCGCACCCGCTGGCACGGCCCTGCGGCGATGGCCCCACCCCGCCGGATGAAGGCGACGGCACCGCCTTTGTGATGCTGGAACATGTCGGTGGTTCCCATCATTCCAACTTCCCGGCGCAGACCGGCCTTTCGAACATGGCCAATCTGGGCGTCGACAGCGGCCTGATCGATTTTGGCGGCGTGCCCGATTGCCCGTGGGCCACGACGCTGGGCCTACGGCTATGGTCGTCGAAACAGCTGGATGGAACCGTGGTCTATTACCGGATCAAGGCGGTGCCGATCAATGGCAGCGGCGATCCCGCCGGCGCGCCGGTCACGCTCACCGGGCCGGTCAGCTGGCAGCGTTTTGTCAGTGTGGGCGGCCAGATCGTCACCATTCCGGAAAGCCTGGGCGTTGATCCGGCCACGGTCGGCGGCGAAGTGGGCCTGTATCGCATGCCCTACTGGACGAACGGCAACGACTGGCTGTCGGGCCAGTATCACCAGCTGTGGGACACGCGCTCGTCACAGTTCCCCGACGGCAAATATATGCTGCTGATCGAATTGTTCGGCCCCGGCGGCGCCCGCATCAAGCCGGCCAGCGCACCGGCCGGTGATCCCGGCACGGCAAAACCGTTCCAGTTCCGACGCTGGACGGCGCAGACGGTGACCGCCAATGTGCCGTTTGCCGATTGCGGGCATGTGTTCTGGGTGAACAACCGCCCGGTGGATGGTGACATCGTGGATCTGCGCAAGAATGGCGTGCCCAGCGGCGATGAGTGCCAGTTCATGTCTGGCCCCGGCAACACCACGGTCTCGATCGGTTTCCGGGCGTTCCATGCCGATGGCGTCACCACCGGCGGCGGCGCCGGTGACATCAACAGCTTCATGGCTGGATACAGGCTGTCGTGGCAGCGCGGCCTGAACGGGCCGGGTGGCACCATCGAAACCGGCACCGCCGATCAGGGCGAATCCGGGCCAGAGCCGTCGAATGCGCTGGCATTTTCAACCCTGCTCGGCGCGTTTCCACCAACACACAAGGCACACACGCGCTGCACCTTCTCCGTGCATCTGCACGTGGACGCCAAGCAGACCAACGGCGGCGCCTTCATCGAAGCCTATGACTATCACGAAACGGCGAGCTTCGCGTTGGAGATCGTCTGATCGGCCCAAGGCAAGGGTGGAGCCGGGTGGACGGGATCACGATCCCGATCACCCGGCTTTGCCGCTTCAAGCTTCAGCCTGGCCGCTGCGGGGCAAAGCCGACGCGCGGCAGGCTTCCGCGAACGCGGCTACGGTGTGCAGGTTCATCTAGCAAAAATCACCGGCCCCGGTGATCACCCTACGGCTGGACTTCGCCCGCCACCCCATGCCAGACTGCGGCAGAACACGGTCGCCAATCCATGGCTGGCCAAGGGGTTGGCGGCGGAATCACGGCAAATGGCCATTATCACCATCTGGCATAATCCGAAGTGCGGCACGTCGCGCAATGCCTTGGCCTTGCTGCAGGATCAGGGCCATGCCGTGCGCGTGATCGAGTATCTGAAAACCCCGCCCGATGCTGCCACATTGGCCAGCGTGGCCGTTGCCGTGGGCGGCGCAAAGGCCCTGCTGCGCAGCCGCGGCACCGATGCGGAAGAACGCGGCCTGCCGGATGCAGATGACGCCACGATCCTGGCGGCCATGCTGGCCGATCCCATCCTGATCAACCGCCCGGTGGTGATCGGACCCGGCGCCACCCTGCTGGCCCGCCCAGCCGAACGGGCGCTGGAAGCGGCATGAGCATTCGCCCTGCCCGCATGG
>NZ_JANPML010000174.1:0-6839 GCF_031422795.1 Sandarakinorhabdus sp. | reverse complement strand
GGGCCACAAAGGCTTCGCGCCAGCCAAACATGGAGGAGACGATGTCGCCTTTCTTCAGGCCTTCGGCGTTGCTTTCGACCACCACGCCCACCGCGCCGCCCTGCAGCGCCTCGCCGATCTGGAACGGCGGCACATAGCTGGCCCGGTCATACATGCGGCCGCGCATGTAGGGATCGACGGACATGAACTTGTTTTCGACCAGCACTTCGCCGGGGCCGGGAGCGGGCACATCCTTGCTGGCGACAGCGAAGTTTTCGGCGGCGGGCATGCCAACCGGGCGGCTGGCAAGGCTGATTTCGCGGGAAGTGGTCATGATCGGATTCTCCTGTGGTTGGAGACACCCTAGCCGCATTGCCCGCCCGCTGCACCTCTTGCCTGCGGGAGGTTAAATCTCGACCTGGCTGCCCAGTTCCACCACGCGGTTCGTCGGCAGCTTGAAAAAGTCCATCGCGCTTTCGGCGTTGCGCATCATCCAGCTGAACAGATGTTCGCGCCAGATCGCCATGCCGGGCTTGTCGCTGGCCAGCAGAGTCTGGCGCGACAGGAAGAAGCTGGTTTCCATCATCTTCAGCTTGGGCCCGCAGTTTTCCACTGTCTTCAGCACCGCCGGAATATCGATTTCCTGCATGAAGCCGTAGCGGATCAGGATGCGGTAGAAGCCGCCGCCCAGATCCTTGACCCCGATGCGATCCTCGTCGGACACGTAGGGCACTTCATCGATCACCACCGTTAGGATCATGATGCGTTCGTGCAGCACCTTGTTGTGTTTCAGATTGTGCAGCAACGCCTGCGGAACGCCCACCGGTGATGTGGTCATGAACACCGCCGTGCCGGGCACCCGCGTGGCGGCCGCGGCGGCAGATTTGATGAACACCTCCATCGGCATCGAGCTGTCACGCAGCCGTTCCTGCATCAGCTGGCGCCCGCGCGACCAGGTGGTGAGGCCGGTAAAACCAATGAGACCGATGACCAGCGGGAACCAGCCGCCATCGGGCACCTTGGTCATGTTGGAGGCGAAATAGGCGAAATCGACGATCAGGAAGGTGGCGAGCAGCGGCACCGCCCACCACGCCGGCCAACGCCAGATGGTGAGCACCAGCACACCGACCAGAACCGTATCGATCAACATGGTGCCGGTGACCGCGATGCCATAGGCCGCCGCAAGGTTGGACGAGGATTTGAACGCCAGCACCAGGAACAACACCAGCACCAGAAGCGCCCAATTTACCGCCGGGATATAGATCTGCCCAAAGGCCGAAGCCGAGGTGTGGACGATCTTCATGCGCGGCAGGAAGCCCAGCTGGATGGCCTGCTGGGTGACCGAAAACGCCCCTGAAATCACGGCTTGCGATGCGATGATGGTGGCCAGCGTGGCCAGCACCACCAGCGGCAGCCGCGCCCATTCCGGGGCCATCAGGAAGAAGGGATTGGACACCGCTTCGGGATTGGTAGTGAGCAGCGCGCCCTGGCCGAGATAGTTGATCATCAGCGCCGGCAGCACCAGTGCAAACCAGGCGAGGCGAATGGGTTTGCGGCCAAAATGCCCCATATCGGCATAGAGCGCCTCTGCCCCGGTCACCGCCAGCACGACACTGCCCAATGCCAGGAACGCCGCGCCCGGCATGGCGGCGATGAACTGAAAGGCATAAAGCGGGTTCAGCGCATAGAGGATGGCCGGATTGGCCAGGATGTTGCTGACACCCATCACCGCCAGCGTTGCAAAATAGATCAGCACGATGGGGCCAAAAATGGCGCCGACCTTGGCCGTCCCTCGGCTCTGGAACAGGAACAGCGCGAGCAGGATGCCAATGGAGATCGGCACCACCAGCGGCTGCATCCGTGCTTCGACCACGGTGATGCCTTCCACTGCCGACAACACCGACATGGCCGGCGTGATGATGGCATCGCCGAAAAACAATGCCGTGGCCATCACGCCCAGCAGCACCAGTTGTGCCGAGCGTGTATCGCCAGGCGACAGACGCGAAATCAGCGCGATAAGGGCCAGCGAACCGCCTTCACCACGATTGTCGGCCCGCATGATGACGGAGACATATTTCAGCGTCACCACCAGCATCATCGTCCAGAAAATCAGCGAGATGACGCCAAAGATGCTGACCGTGGAGAGGGCGAGCGGGTGATGCCCGCCAAAGGTTTCCTTGAAGGCATAAAGCGGGCTGGTGCCGATATCGCCGAACACCACGCCAACGGCGCCTACCGCCAGTTTCAACAGTGATTGCTGATGGCCGTGGGGATCAGCATGAGCGGTGGCGGCAGGCGCCGCACCTTGGTTCGACATGGATTTTGACCGACCGTTGAACAGGCGCGGGCACCTAGCACAGGGCCGACTGTGCTGCAATGCGGCATCCGAGGGCGCGGACTGGCGGCTGTGCAGCTGGCAGGCTATGGCAAGCGGCAACGAAAGGCCCGGCCGATGCGCATCGCGTTCCTGCTCTATGATCAACTCACCCAGCTCGACCTGACCGGGCCGGCGCAAGTGCTCAGCCGGATGCCGGGCGCGCGGGTGGAGTATGTCGCCAAGACCATGGGCCCGGTGATGAGCGATTGCCGGCTGGCGCTGCTGCCGACGATGACGCTGACCGAATCGGGCCAGTTTGATCTGCTGTGCGTGCCGGGCGGCTATGGTTGTTCGGCAGCGATGAACGATCCGGAAATCCTGGATTGGCTGCGGGGGCAGGCGCCGGGGCTGCAATGGCTGACCAGCGTGTGCACCGGATCACTGATTCTGGCGGCGGCAGGCCTGCTGAAAGGTCGCAAGGCCGCCTGCCACTGGGCTTGGGGCCAGTATCTGCCGCTGTTCGGCGCGGAGTGGGTGGAAGAACGCACCGTGTTCGATGGCAACATCATCACCGCTGGCGGCGTTACCAGCGGCATCGATTTCGCCTTCCGGGTGGTGGACCATCTGCATGGGCCCGATGTGGCGGCCACCATCCGGCTGGCGCTGGAATATGATCCGGAGAGCCACGCAGGCGGCACGCCGGCCAGCGCCCGGCCCGAGATACTGGCCCCGTTGAAAACGCTGGTTGCCGAACGGTTGAGCCACCGCGATATCGAAATGCGGGCCGCCGCCGCCCGCTTGGCTGGAGAATGAAGATGAACCGCCTGATCGCATTTGCCGCGCTGATCGCCGCCACGCCCGTACTGGCCGTGCCCACCCCGGTGACGGTGCGGGTAATCAGCCAGGGCGCCAAGTTCATCGGCACCGGCATGGGCGGGGTGGACGTGGTGCTGGCCGATGCGGCCACCGGCGCGACGCTGGCGAAGGGTCGGATCGAAGGCGGCACTGGTGACACCGCCAGGATCATGAACGGCAGCCCGCGTGGTGTGGCCGTGGCTGATGCCAACAGCGCGGCCTTCACCGCCATGATCGACATCAGCGAACCGCGCGAAGTGCGGATTGGCGTGCTCGGTCCAATCAAGCCCGCCGGCACAGCGGTGGCACATGTCAGTTCGCGCTGGCTGATCCCCGGCCAGCCGGTGGTGGGCGATGGCTGGGTGGTTGAACTGCCCGGCCTGGCACTAACTGCGCGGCGTGATGGCGGCCAGGTGGTGGCCGATGTGTCGATGCTGTGCGGCTGCCCGATCGCGCCGGGTACGCTGTGGGATGAGAAGCGTTTCGAGGTGAAGGCCTGGGTCGGCGGCAATGCCGTGACGCTGAAATGGGCCGGCCAGACGGGCCGCTTTGCTGCCGCTGTGCCCGCTGGTGCCAAATGGGTGACGGCGGTGGACACATTGTCCGGCGCCACCAGCGCGGCAAAGATCAGCCCCTGATTCTCAGCCTTGGCGCAGCGCCCTGAACGCAAGCGGCACGCCGGCCAGCGAAATGGCGGCATCGGTGACGAACAAGGCCTGCACCATGCCGGCCGTATCGGCCTGTGCCCAGGCGGCGAACGACGCGGCCGAGGCCAGACAATAGAAGATCGCCAGCCCGGCCAATGGCCGATCCCGCGTGGCCCGCCAACGTATCACCACCACGATGGCAGCGGGCACGAACAGAAACAGGTACATGAATTCGGCGACCGCCACGGTCGATAGTTGCTGCGGCGCGGGGCCGTCGCTCGGCCAGTCGCGCATACGCCAGCCCAGCCACAGATACAGGCCGGCAAGGGCGATTTCGGCTAACATCCAAAGGCGCAGCAACGCATCTGGGGGGGACAAGGCTTCTCGCGACATGCCCACCCCATAACCCGGCAACCCGTTCAGTGCGAGGCTGGCGCACTGCGCCATGCGTTGGCTTTCATGCTATGATTATCTGTCGAATCAGGAGCCTTCCCCATGGCCAATCCGCTTACCCGTCTTGCCGTTCGCGCCGTTGCCGCCGCTGCCAGCCGCCAGATCGCATCGCGCGTTTCGGGGTCGCACCTTGGCCCCATCGGCAATGTCGCGGCCGTCGCGTTGCCGTTTGTGCTGCGCCGGGTGTCGCCGCTGGGCCTCGCCGCCATGGCCGTGGGGGCGTGGGGCTTGGGCCGGCTGGCCAAGGCCGCGCCTGCTGAAGCCGCGCCGGCACCGCAACCCGAAGCCCCGCGCGCGCCCACCATCACCCCGCCGCCGATCGCCTGGGCAACGCCAAACGACGCCTTCTGATTGAACTCTCCTCAGGCGCCGGCTATCCGGTGGGTACAAGGGGAGAAATTCATGGCTCGTTTCGTTTCGCTGATTGCGCTGGCCGCTGTTCTGGCGGTTCCGGCATTCGCCCAAACCGTCGACAAACCCGCCGAAAAAGCTGCAGAGGCCACCCCCACCCCCAACCGTGTCGTTGCCAAGCGCGTCGGCACGTTCGGCGGGGTGAAGATGAACTACACCGCGATCGCCGGCGAAACCTTCCTGAAAGACAAGGACGGCAAGCCCACCGCCGCTATCTTTGCCACCACCTATCTGAAGGACACGCCCGAGCCCAACCGCCCGGTGTTCTTCATCTTCAACGGCGGCCCCGGTTCGGCCAGCCTGTGGCTGCACATGGGCGCCTTTGGGCCAAAGCGGGTGAACATCCCCGATGCCAAGGACGATGGCGCCCCGCCCTATGACATCAGCGACAACCCGGAATCGCTGCTCGACGCCGCCGATCTGGTGTTCATCGATCCGGTCGGCACCGGCTGGAGCCACGCGCTGGGCAAGACCGATCCCAAGGACTTCTGGGGCGTCAACAGCGATGCCAAATCCATCGCCGATTTCATCCGCCTGTGGCTGAACGAGCATAACCGCTGGAACGCGCCCAAATTCCTGGGCGGCGAATCCTATGGCACCACCCGCTCCGCCGCCGTCGCCCACGAACTCAACCGCGGCTACAACGATGTCGCGCTGAACGGCGTCATCCTGATCTCCGCCATCCTCGATTTTGGCCTGGAGGCCGAGGATGAAGGCAATGAAATGCAATATATGGGCCTGTTGCCCAGCTATGCCGCCGCCGCCTGGTATCACGACAAGATCCCCAACAAGCCCGCCAGCGTCGAAGCCTTTGCTGCCGAAGCCCGCACCTTTGCCAGCGGCGCCTACATCACCGCCCTGATCAAGGGGAACAGCCTCCCCGCCGCCGAACGCGCCACCATCCGCCAGCAACTGGCCCGCTTCACCGGCCTGTCCGAAACCTATCTCGAACAGGCCAATCTGCGCGTCACCCCCGGCCGTTTCTACAAGGAACTGCTCCGCGATCGTGGCCTTACCATCGGGCGCTTGGACGCCCGCTACACCGGCAAGGATTACGACAACGCCGGCGAAGGGCCCGACAATGATCCCAGCTTCTACGGCATCGATGCCTCCTATCCCGCCGCCGTGAACGCCTATCTGCGCGGCGATCTCGGCTACAAGACTGATCGCAGCTACGTCTCCATCGGCGGCGTTGGCGCTTGGGATTGGCGCCTCGGCAACGGGCGGGACTCTTATGTCAACGTCGCCCCCGGCCTCGCCCGAACCCTGCGCGAAAACAGCCGCACCAAAGTCTGGGTCGGCCAGGGCTGGTACGATTTCGCCACGCCCTTCCACTTCGCCGAATATTCCATGAACCGCCCCGGCTGGCCCGAAGGCCGCACCGAATTCCACTATTACGACGCCGGCCACATGATGTACGTGCGTGATGCGGACCGGAAGAAATTGTCGAGCGACTTGAGGGACTTCATCGGCCGCCAGAAATAAGCGGCGCCCGGATCACTCGCGCGAATATCGCAACATCTCCTGCCTAAGCTCCTCGCGCTGCTGTGACACAAGTGACGCATCTGGCCGGGTTGCAGCGTCTCCGGCCTGCCGGTCGCGCTGCTCCATCCGGCGCAGCACCACCGCCTGCTGCAACGCCGCGCGCGCCGTGCGGCGATCCTCCAGCCGGTTAAGATGAAACAGCAACAACCGCACATCACACGGCTTGCGCCGCACCGCGATAACAACGCCGTCGCGCTCGATCACCTCCTCCTCACCATCCACCAACCGCTCCAACGCCAACGATTCAATGCGCCCACCCGCATCCGCCAACGCCGCATCCCACGCGCTGGCAAACGCCCCCGCATCCGGATGCCGCCGCCACCGATACGCCGATTGCCGCGCCATCCCCACCGCCCGCGCCGCCGCCGCCACACTGCCGGTATCCGCCAGATATTCCAGAAACCGCTGCTGCCGTTCCGGCGTCCAGCTATTGTGGTTGGGCTGCACGGCGGGCGGGGTGGGATCGTCGCTGCTCATGGGCGGCAGTGTAACCCAGAGGCTTAAGTGTAGGACAGAGCAGGAACAAAGCAGCAGTGGCCTCCGGCGGGCAGGGGCTGAGCCCCTGCACCCACTTTTGTTCTCTTTCCCCTATCCACCTGCGGGATGGGGCGAGTGGCGCGCGCAGCGCAACC
>NZ_JANPML010000173.1:0-1501 GCF_031422795.1 Sandarakinorhabdus sp. | reverse complement strand
GGCGGGATCAGGCCATAGGTGCCGGGCGTGCCCATCGGGCCGAGGCCGGAAGAGACATGGCCAGTCGCCCCGCGCGGCAGCGGTTGGCCGAACATGTAGGTGGCACGGCGCAGCATGGCCGGGCCGGCGATGACATTTTCTGAAACGGCGTGTTCGAGGAACCCCTCGGGCGCGATGATCTGCACCTTGCCGGCGGCCACATCCGCCGCGCTCACCACGCCCAGAACGCCGCCGAAATGATCGACATGGCTGTGGGTGTAGATGACGGCGACCACCGGGCGCTGGCCCAGTTTCTCGGTGACCAGCGCCATCGCGGCGGTGGCAGCTTCGGCGCCGGTGAGCGGATCAACGATGATCCAGCCGGTGGCGCCGCGGATCACGGTCATGTTGGCCAGATCCAGCCCGCGCACTTGCCAGATGTTTGTCGCCACCTGGAACAGGCCGTGTTTTGCCACCAGCGTCGCGTTGCGCCACAGGCTGGGGTTCACCGTGGCCGGTGCCGGCCCGCTGAACTGGGCTTCATCGGCCAGATCGCGCAGTACGTCGCCCTTGGCATTGCGGATCTTGCCATCGGGGATGGAGCCCAGAAAGCCACGGCTGGCGAAATCGAAATCCTGATTGTCTGCCCAATTCAGGGTGGCGGCCAGCGCGGCGTTATCCGCCTGCACGCCTGGGCTGGCGGCTGGCGGGGCCTGCGCTGCGGCAGAGGCGAGTAGCAGGGCGATGAGGTGCGGTGTCATGGCGCAAGGCTAGGCCTGCACCAGCGCTTCCTCAACTGTGAATACGCACAATCAGGCTCTGGCTCGCGGTGGCCAGCAAGGTGCCATCCTGGGCAAACAGATGCACGCGGCCATGGGCAAAGCCGGCGTGGACGGCGTGGATGCGGATATCAGCCAGCACCCATTCGGTCGGCACGAAGTTCATATAGCGGATGGTGTTATCAAGGCTGTTGCCGCCGGCGTTCGCCCCCAGCGCATTGCCAACGCCGCTGGGCAGGAAATCCGCCATCACCGCCAGCACCAGCCGGTCGATAGGCAGATCGCGGTTGCTGGGCCGCACCCACAGCCGGCCGATGCCATCGGTTGCCGGCGGCGCCTTGCCGCGATCGCGCCCGAAACTGCCGCTGGCGACGCGGCGTTCCCACTGGCTGTTCATGTCATCCGGATCGCGTTGCCAGCGGATCGTCATTTCCGGGCAGTCTTCCGGCGGCGGCACGTCTGGCATTTCGGCCCATTGGTGGTGCGGACTGTCGGGCCGGCTGCCCAGCGCGGCGTTGACCGTGATGATCTCCTGATCGCCGGCCCGGGTGATAACGCGGGCCTGGCTGTTGTATTTGCCGGAAACTGGCACGATCACTTCCAGATCAAGCTCTGTGCCGGGCCGCGCGTAACTGAGATATTGCGCCGCCGCCCACACCGTCGGGCGGCCAGTGTGCGCCTCCACCGCGGCCAGCGCACTGGCCAGGCCAACGCCGCCAAACATGAACAGGCGGTCGGGCGGG
>NZ_JANPML010000172.1:0-6919 GCF_031422795.1 Sandarakinorhabdus sp. | reverse complement strand
GGTGCGCGTGCCCAATGCCTGGAATCGCACCAATATCAAGCAGTTCACACCGCGGCGGGGGGTAAAGGCAGACGTGCTGGTGGTGCCGACCCTGGCCGATTTCGAGGCCGGGCGCGACCGGGCGCTGGAGGTGGCGCGCAGCCTGCCGGCACAAACGATTGATGCGGCCGCCACGCTCACCGCCGCGCTGGCGGGAAATTGGGCTGGCACGCTGGATTATCGTGATTATGGCAATGATCAGCGCACCAGCCTGCCGACGCTGATGACGGCGGATGGCTTGACCCTGGCCTGGACCTTCGATGATGGCCCCGGCAAGACGGTGCGTTCCCGCCAGAACTGGTCGTTCACGCCCGACGGCAAGTCGCTGACGATTGCTGGCGATAAGAGCCGCGAAACGCTGGCGGTGACCGAACTGCGCCGCTCACCCACGGGCGTGGTAACACTGGTCGCCGATGGCAATGGCGAGGAGAATGGCCGCAGCGTGATGGTGCGCGAGATCCTTACCCGTGATGGCCCGGTGCTGCGCCTCACCCGGATGAGCCGCAGCGTGGGCCAGCCGTTCATCATGCGCCACAGCTATCAGTTGCGGCCGGCCGCTTGAGGGGCTGGTGAATTGCCGGTCTGGGTGGCAAAACCCCACCATGCAGGCCGGCACCACCATTTTTGAACATATGTCGGGCCTGGCCCGCGCCCATGATGCCATCAACCTGGGGCAGGGCTTCCCCGATTTCGGCTGGCCAACCGAGGTGCTGGCGGCCGGCGCCACGGCGATCACCACCGGCTACAACCAGTATCCGCCGATGCGCGGCCTGCCCGAATTGCGCCGCGCCGTGGCGGATTTCTATCGCCGCCGGCAAGGGCTGGCGGTGACGCCCGATCAGGTGATCGTCACCTCTGGCGCCACCGAGGCGCTGGCGGCCAGCATCATGGCGGTGGCGGGTGCAGGCGAAGAAGTGATCCTGTTTGCACCGGCCTATGATGCCTATGCGCCGCTGGTGCGCCGGGCCGGGGCGCAGCCGGTTTGGGTCGAACTGCAGCCGCCGGATTGGCAGGCCAGCGCCGAGGCGATTGCCGTTGCCATCACACCGGCAACGCGCGCCATAGTGATCAACACGCCGCACAACCCCACCGGCGGCATGGCCGGCGCCGCCATGCTGGCCGCCATCGCCAGCCTTGCCCGTGCCCACGATCTCACCATCATCAGCGACGAGGTGTGGGAAGAAGTGATCACCGGCACGGCGCCGCATCTGTCGCCGTTCACCCTGGCCCCCGAACGCACCATCAAGATCGGATCGGCCGGCAAATTGCTGGCGCTGACCGGCTGGAAGGTCGGCTGGGTGGTCGCGGAGGCGACGCTGGCCGAGCGGGTGGCGCAGGTGCACCAATATCTCACCTTTACCACACCGCCGCCGCTGCAGGTGGCGGTCGCCACCGGGCTTGATCTGCCCGATGCCTGGTTTGCCGCCAGCCGGGCGCGGTTCGTGGTGGCGCGCGACCGGCTGGCCGCGGCGCTCACGGCGGGCGGCTGGGTGCTGTTGCCCACTTGTGGCAGCTATTTCCTGATGGCCGATCTGGCGGCATCAGGCGTCAGCAGCGGCGATCATGATTTCTGCGAAGCGGCCGTGGCGCAGGCTGGCGTTGCGGCCATCCCGCTATCGGCGTTCATGCCCAAGGTTGCGCAAACACAGTTCATCCGGCTGTGCTTCGCCAAGTCCGACGCCGTGCTGGATGCCGGGGCCGCTCGGCTGAACGCGGCGCGGCTGCAGTTCGGAACTTGACTGTATTGCAATACTAAGTCACCAAACGACCCATAAGGATTGGGAGAGACGACATGGCCGAACAGCGACTGCACAGCGGAGAAGTGGTGCGAACCGGCATCAGCCTGGGTTCGGCACTGGCTGTCACCATCAGCTGGAGCCTGCACAAGAGCCTGCTGTGGGCCATCATCCACGGCATCCTGTCGTGGTTTTACGTGATCTATTACGCCGTCACGCGTTGATCAGGCGGCGCGGCCGCGTTCGAGCACGCCGGCAAAGCCGCTGAACAGCGCTTCGAAATGTGCGTCGATGGTGCGCGCCGATGGGGCCGCGGCAATGGCCCGGCTGCGCATCGCCGACAGCTGCGGGATGGCTTGCGCAATGGTGCTGGCAAGGCTGGCGGCGTCCAGCGAGGTGAAGGCCAGGCCCAATCCAGGCTCCAGCTGATCATAGGCGGCGCCTTCGTCGGGCACGATCAGCGGCAGGCCGCTGGCGCGGGCTTCGGCGCAGGCAATGCCAAAGGTTTCGGCCGGCGCGCCGTGCACCATCATGTCGGCACTAGCCAGGATGCGGGCAAATTCCGGCCGGTCGCGCACCGGCGCAATCAGCTGGATATGCGGATTTTCGCCCACTGCGCGCGCCACCGACGCGCGGGCGTGGCCATCGCCCAGAATGATCAGGCCCATCGGCCGGCCATAGCTGGCCGCCGTGACGCCGGCGATCACCATCGGCCATTGTTTTTCCGGGCTGTGCCGGCCCACGCCCACCAGCAACGTGGCTTCGGGCGGCAGGCCGCATTGCGCCAGCAGGCGGGCGCGCAGGGCCTCGTCGCGGTTGGCCGGTGAGAAGACGCCGGGATCAACGCCCAGCGCATTGTCCACCACATGAATCAGCCCGCCGTCGCGCAGCCGCTTTGAAAGGCTGGGCGCGGCCGAAATCACCTGATCATAGCGGGCATCGAGCCGGCGCAGATAGCGCCAGAACCAATCAAAGCTGCGATCGATGGTCTGGCGCGGCAGGAAACCATCGAGATAACGATAGACCCAGGCCGACAGCGGTTCGGCGTGCATGAACAGGCTGCGCGGTGCGGTGCCCTGCCAATCGGCCACGGCAGCGGCGCTGCCCCATGGCGAGGAACATTCGATGAAATCGGGCTGATACTCGTCCAGCGCGGCGTGGATGATGCGGTCGCTGGCGAAATAGAAATAACTGCGGTCAAGCGGGAAGCGAGGGCTCTTGATGCTGATCAGCCGGGCCTTGCCGATCTCGCGCACACTGTCTTCGGCGCCGGGCACCACCACGGTCAGGCGCACGCCATACAACTGCGCCACTTCCAGCTTGCGGTGGGTATAGGTGCGGATGCCGCCGCCCTGCGGTGAATAAAGCGCCGAGATGTCGACGATGTGCATGGCGGTGGCGCATCTCCTGACCCGCGCCAGTGCGGGCTGCGGAAACCGTCAATCCGTCGGGTCGGCGCTGCGGTCAAGACCCGATCGTTGCTGCAGCGTTATTGGCGCTCGCGCAGCGGACCGAAACTGAGCAGCCCTTTGCGGTAATTCAGGCGGATGCTGATCGGCGTCAGCCCCGGCCCGGTCTGGAAACGTGCCACTGCAGCCTTTGGCTTGCTCAGCCCCAGGCGCGGGTTGTTCGGAAAGCCGACACCATCGGTCGACAGGCCGAATTTGCGGTTGGCGTCGCGGTCATGCAGCAGCGACAGCGTATAGCCACCGGGGCCTGGCGTGCGGATGCACAGGGTCACAGCGCCCGACGCGGGCACCTGCATTTCCACGCGGCGAAACGTCTTGCCTTCGTTGATCAGGATATTGTCGTCCTGCAGGAAATCCTTGTCATTGTCCGGATACAACTCGGCGCGCAGCACGCCGCGCCGATCCTTCAGGCCCACCGCCGTCAACAGCACAGCCGGGCCAGCTTCACCTGCCCGGCACTGCCCTTCGGCCTTGCCCAGATTGGGATTGGATTCCACTTGTGCCAGCGCGGCCGCAGGAGCGAGCGCCAGCAGCGCCGCCAACCAGTATTTCGTCATTTCTTGCGCCATCCGATCGCTTCGCCGCCCACCAGCAACAGGCCCAGCCCCAGATGCGTGGCCAACAGCAGGCTGGCCATCATCGCCATCAGGGCGCCCACCTGGGCATCCTGGCCGATCATGAACACGGCCAATGCGGCGAACACCACATCCTTGTTGGGCAGGAACGGCAAGCGCGACAGCAACATGCGCATGGCCGAAAGCAGCACCCACAGCTCCACCGATTCTGCCGGCAACGCCAGGTGCCAGCACAGGCCGGTGAGCACCAACGTGGCAATCACGCGCGCCGTCTGGATGCCGGTGACGTACCACAGGTCGCGCGCCGGCAGGCTGAACAGCGTTTTGCGGAACAGCAGCACGCCGCTGGAAATCACCAGCATCAGCGCCACCGAACCGAAAAAGGCCGTGCTGTCGATGCCCAGCCGCAGCTGATCGAGCAACGGATATGACAGCAGCATCAGCACCATGGTGATCGCATTGGCGGCCATCGCCGACAGAATGGCAACGTCCTTCACGGCCCCGAACGGTGCCGATGTCATGCCGGTGCGCTGCCGTGCCCACGTGTAGAAATACAGATCGCCAACATAGCCGGTGACCAGCTCGTTGCCGATCAGCTTGCGCAGCAGGGCGAAAAACCCGGCGACCGGAATCTGCCACAGCCGCCGGAAAATGACGAAATCGCCAAACACGCCCGCGAAATAGGAGAGGGCAAACACCAGCCAGAAGGCCGGCGACGTCGGCACGATTGCAGCCACCTGCGCCAGATCGAGCTGAGCCAACTGCGTCAGTGCCGCCACCAGCACGGCAAGCGTGATGGCGGTGCCAAGCCACCAGGTCCAGCCGCGCTCGGTGCGCGGCAGGGCGGGCAAGCTCGGGGGCAGGCCTTCCGGGCCAGCCGGGGCAGTGGCAGCATCGCTTTGAAGCATTTCGGGGGCCAAAATCCTAACTCTCGTGGGCCCTAGAGGCCCAATATGGCAATTTGACGACCGCACGGCGGCGGCCGCTGCCGTCAAGGTGCCATGTTTCCCTCACGCGCGGTTCATCCGAGCAGCGGCGCGATGGCCGCCAGCAATGCCGGGGCGCGGGCCTGGTGGCAGATCAGGATATCCGGCGTGAGCGGGCGCGGCTGGTTGAACACCAGCGGGCTGCCATCGACGCGGCTCACCCACAGGCCGGCAGCCTGGGCCACGGCGGCGGGGGCGCCGCTGTCCCATTCGTGCATGTCGCCCTGATGCAGGTAAACGTCTGCCTCGCCGCGCAGCACGGCCAGCGTTTTCGCCCCGGCGCTGCCCATCGGCACCAGCACGGCACCAATGGTGGCGGCCAGGCTTTGCGCGCAGGCGGCCGGGCGGCTGCGAGAGACAAGGATGCGCAGCGGCGTGGCTTCGGGCAGCAGCGCCGGCGGGTGCGCGGTGCACACACAAACGTTCAGCGCCGGCTGGGACACCGCGCCATCGGCGATGCGGCCATCGATGCTCAGCGCGACATGCACCGCCCAATCCTGACGGCGCTCACCATATTCGCGGGTGCCATCAAGCGGATCGACCAGCCAGACCCGGCGTGATGACAGGCGAGCGAGATCGGGCGCTTCTTCTTCCGACAGGATCGCATCATCCGGGCGTTCGCGGCGTAGTTCGGCCATCAGGAAGGCGTTGCTCAGCCGATCACCGTCGGCACCCAGCGCTTTGCCGTCCTTTGGGCCATCGGCAGGGCCGGTCCGCGCCAGATCGAGCAGGATCTGCCCGGCAGCGTTGGCAAGGTGGCGGGCGAGTTCGGCGTCAGTCATCGTGGTTCCCTGCCAGTGCGCGCGCGCGGCGGCAAGCGCATCAATGTTGATGAATGGCCTTTACCACCTGGAAGGCGCGCATGCCCTCTGGCCCGTCCTCGCTGCCGTGGCCGCTGTCCTTCACCCCGCCAAAGGGGGCATCGACTGCGCTCATTCCCATCGTGTTGATGCCGATCATGCCGGCCTCCACCGCGTCGGCCATGCGGTTGGCGGTGCGGGCGTTTTCGGTGAACAGATAGGCGGCCAGACCAAAGGGCAGCCGATTGGCTTCGGCGATGGCTGCATCCAGCGTGGCGACCCGCTGCACCGTGGCGACCGGGCCAAACGGCTCTTCGTTCATCAGGCGAGCGGAGAGCGGCACATCGCTGAGCACGGTGGGGGCCCAGAAATTGCCGCCAGCTCTGTCCACGCCGCCAACCCGTGCGCCGCCGGCCAGCAAGGTGCCGCCTTGCGCCAGCGCATCGTCGATCAGGCTTGCCATGGCCACGGTGCGCCGCGGATTGGCCAGCGGGCCCATCTGGGTGGCGGCATCAAGGCCGGGGCCGACGTTCAACGCCTTGGCGCGGCTCGCCAGCGCGGCGGCAAAGCGATCGGCAATGGCGTCGTGGACGATGACACGGGTGGGGGAGACGCACACCTGCCCGGCGTTGCGCCACTTGAAGACGCTGACCATGGTGACCGCTTTTTCGAAATCGGCATCGTCCCACACGATCACCGGGCCGTGGCCGCCCAGTTCCATGGTGGTGCGCTTGGCACCGGCGGCGGCCAGCGCCATCAGATGCTTGCCCACCGGGACGGAGCCGGTGAAGCTGATCTTGCGAACGACCGGGCTGGCGATGAGGTGGCGCGACACCGTGTCGGGCACGCCGAACACCATGCTGGCCACCGGCGCCGGCAGGCCGGCATCGATGAAGCATTGCAGCACCAGAATGGCCGTTCCCGGCGCTTCTTCCGGCGGCTTGATGATCATCGAGCAGCCCGCCGCCAGTGCCGGGGCCAATTTGCGCGCCGGGTTGAGAATGGGGAAATTCCACGGGCACAGCGCCAGGCTCGGCCCGACCGGTTCGTGGACGACCAGGCTGCGCTGCCCGGCCGGGCGGGGGAGGACACGGCCATAGTTGCGGCGCACTTCGCCGGCATAAAAATCCACCAATGCAGCGGTATAGGCCAGTTCGCCCTTGGCTTCGGCCAGCGGCTTGCCTTGTTCCAGCGTTGCGGTGGTGGCGATGAGGTCGACGCGTTCGCGCAGCAGCCGGGCGGCGCCGCTGAGCACAGCGGCTTTTTCGTCGGTGGTGGTGGCCCGCCACAGCGGATAGCCGCGCGCGGCGGCAT
>NZ_JANPML010000171.1:0-9301 GCF_031422795.1 Sandarakinorhabdus sp. | reverse complement strand
TTGCCCGGCGTGGCATGATTTGCAACTGCGGCACATCGGTTTAGAGATATTGCTGCAGTTGCGAACAAGCAGGATTTCAACGGGTGCAGCCAATCGGCACGAGCGCAGCAAGGGAGGGAGGGCGATGACCGCGGCTGGCTCCCATCCGGCTGACGTCGATCCCGCCGCCCGCATTGCAGCGCTGGAACAGGCGCGCGCCGTGGCCGAAGCGGCCAACCAGGCCAAGACACAGTTCCTGATGGGCCTGTCCCACGAAATCCGCACGCCGTTGAACGCCATTCACGGCTATGCCCAGTTGCTGGAACGCGGCGCCGCCATCACGCCCACCGAAGCCGGGCGAATCATCCGCCGCAGTTCCGAGCATCTGGCTGATCTGGTCGAAGGCCTGCTCGATATCAGCCGTATCGAATCAGGCGTGATGAAACTGAACCGCGAGACGGTGGCGCTGCGGGCGCTGGTCGAACAGGTTGCCGCTATGTTCCGCATCGAAGCGCAGAACAAGGATCTGGAATTCGTCTTCAGCTTGGCCGCCAACCTGCCGACCTGGGTGCTGGCCGATGAACGACGCCTGCGCCAGGTGCTGATCAACCTGCTTTCCAACGCCATCAAATATACCGAAACCGGCCGGGTCACGCTGTCGGTGCGCTATCGGTCGATGGTGGCGGAATTCGAAGTGGCCGATACCGGCATCGGCATCGCGCCCGAAGATGTCGAACGCATTTTCCAGCCTTTCGATCGTGGCGGCGGCCGTGCGTCGGGCGTGGCGCCGGGCATCGGGCTGGGCCTGTCGCTGTCGCGCATGCTGGCGCAGATCATGGGCGGCGAAATCGGGGTAAAAAGCGAGCCCGGCGCTGGCAGCCGTTTCCAGTTGCGCCTGTTGTTGCCGCAGCCCAATTCCGCCCCGCCCGACGATCAGGCTCGCGGCCTGCCGATCGCCTATGAAGGCCGCCGCCGCACCATTTTGGCCATCGATGATGATCCCGGCCAGTTGGCGCTGTGGCAGGAATTGCTGCGCCCCATTGGCTTCAACCTGTTCGTGGCCGGATCGGGCGGCGCCGGGCTTTCCTTGGCGGAACTCGGCCGGCCCGATCTGGTGCTGCTGGATGTATCGATGCCGGGGCTGGGCGGCTGGGAAGTGGCGCGCCGCCTGCGGGCCCGCTTTGGCCGCGAGATCGGTATCTTGATGGTATCGGGCAACACCAGTGAACTGGTGGGCGTGGCCGGCCCCGGTGACCATGATGGATTTGTGCTGAAGCCGGTGGATCAGCAACTGCTGTTCAGCATGCTG
Organism: Sandarakinorhabdus sp.; assembly: GCF_031422795.1. Lineage (GTDB taxonomy): Bacteria > Pseudomonadota > Alphaproteobacteria > Sphingomonadales > Sphingomonadaceae > Sandarakinorhabdus. The sequence continues at coordinate 8,013 of NZ_JANPML010000171.1, read as the reverse complement.
GGCCGCCAGCTTGGCCTGATCTGGATATATGAAGGCAGCGCCCCCGAAACGGCGCCCGAAACGGCGCCGGCCAAGGCCCTGCCCGAAGCGGCGCGCGCCCATCTTGCCGAACTGGCGCAGCTGGCGCGCACCGGCCATGTGCGCGCGCTTGCGGCGGCGCTGGCGGCCTTGGCGCACGCCGTGCCCGATGCCGGCCCGCTGGTTGCGCGCCTGACCGCAGCGCTGGATGCATATGATCTTGCCGCCATTCAAAAGCTGCTCGCCGAACAGCAGCCAGCGGCCGCAAACTCGGAGCCGACACCATGACCGAAACCCATCATGCCACCATCCTGGTGGTGGACGACGCGCCGGATTCGCTGCGTTTTCTCACCGACACGCTGGAAGGCGAAGGCTATGGCGTGCGCATCGCCCGCGATGGCGAAACGGCGCTGGCCAGCCTGGCCGCCGAACTGCCGGATCTGGTGCTGATGGATGCGGTGATGCCGGGCATCGACGGCTTTGAAACCACGCGCCGCATCAAGGCCGATCCGGCGCTGGCCGGCGTGCCGGTGATTTTCATGACGGGCCTGACCGAAACCGAAAACGTGCTGGATGGATTGGCCGCCGGCGGCGTCGATTATGTGAAAAAGCCCATCGTGCTGGCCGAACTGTTGGCGCGGCTGAAGGTGCATCTGGGCAACGCCCGCATCGCCGCCGGTGCCCAGAGCGCGCTTGATTCCAGCAACCGGCCGCTGCTGGCCTTGGATGGAGAGGGGCGCGTGCTGTGGACCACGCCGCGCAGCGCCGCCATTCTTGCCGCCCGTTTCGGCGTGGGCGTTGGCAAGGAGGGGGGCGGGCAACTGCCACCCGCCCTGGCCGGCCAATTGCAGCGGCTGGCCAAGGGTGAAGCCCGGGTGAAGCAGGATTTTGCCGGTGGCCGGATCGAATTTGCCGCCGTCGCCACCAAGGGCGAGGAACGGCATTTCCGCATCACCGAAACGCTGGAAGGCGCCGATGAAAGGCTGCTGGCCCAGCGCCACGGCCTGACCGAGCGCGAATCCCAGGTGTTGTTGTGGATCAGCCGCGGCAAGGCCAACCGCGAGATTTCGGAGATATTGGGCATTTCCCCGCGCACCGTGAACAAGCATCTCGAACAGATTTTCGAAAAGATGGGGATCGAGAACCGCGCTTCGGCAGCCGCAGCGGCCGTAAAAACCCTGGCTCAATAAGAGACGTTTGGCAGCAGCGATGCGGCCCGCTATGCCTGTGCCATGATCATCGGCATCGATCTTGGCACCACCAACAGCGCTGCGGCCTACTGGGCCGATGGCACCGCGCGGCTGATCCCCAATCGGCTCGGCGAAACGCTCACGCCATCGGCGGTGGGCCTTGATGATGATGGCCGGCTGCTGGTGGGCCGCCCGGCGCGTGAGCGCGTGGCCAGCCATGCCGGCCTCACTGCCACCGCGTTCAAACGCTATATGGGCAGCCAGCACCGCATTGCGCTGGGCAAGACCGAATATGGCGCCGAAGAACTCTCGGCGATGGTGCTGCGCAGCCTGAAGGAAGATGCCGAGACGCATCTGGGCGAGGCCGTGACCGAAGCGGTGATCACCGTGCCGGCCTATTTCAACGACAAGCAAAGGAAGGCCACGCGCCGCGCCGGCGAACTGGCCGGCTTCAAGGTTGAACGCTTGATCAACGAGCCGACTGCCGCGGCGCTGGCCTATGGCATCCACCAGCTCGATGGCGAAACCCGCTTTCTGGTGTTTGATCTGGGCGGCGGCACGTTCGACGTATCGGTGCTGGAGATTTTCGAAGGCGTCATCGAGGTGCGGGCGTCGACTGGCGACAACCGGCTGGGCGGCGAGGATTTCAACGGGGTGCTGGCCGGGCTGATGGCGACATCCGACAAGCGGCTGGAAACGGCGGCCCGGGGTGATCGTCAATTGGCCGCCAAGTTGAACGAAGCCGCCGAACGCGCCCGCCGCAGCCTGACCAGTGCCGGCGAAGCCATGATGGAACTGCAATGGCAGGGCGCGATGTGGCAGCACACGGTGACGGCCGAACAGTTTGAAGCCGCCGCGCAGCCGCTGCTGGAACGGCTGAAAACCCCAGTGCTGCACGCCTTGCGCGATGCCGATATCGCACCCGACAGCCTGTCTGAAATCATTCTGATCGGCGGATCGACCCGCATGCCGGTGGTGCGCCGCACCGTGGCGCGGATGTTCGCGCGCTTTCCCAATTCCACGATCAACCCTGATGAAGCCGTCGCGCTGGGCGCGGCCGTGCAGGCCGGGCTGAAGGCGCGCGATGCGGCGCTGCGCGAAGTCGTGCTCACCGATGTCTGCCCCTATTCGCTGGGCGTGGATATTGCCGAACGCCTGCCCGGCGGTGCCGTCGAGAGCGGCATTTTCTCGCCGATCATCGAACGCAACACCACGGTGCCGGTCAGCCGGGTCAATATCTATGAAACAATGCAGGCCAATCAGCGTGAGATCGTGCTGGGCATTTATCAGGGCGAGGCGCGGCGGGTGGCCGAAAATGTCCGCATTGGTGAATTGAAAGTGCCGATGCCGCGCGGGCCGGCCGGGCAGCCGATCGAAGTGCGATTTTCGTATGACATCAACGGCCTGCTGGAGGTGGATGTGAAGGTGCTGGGCACCGGCGACGCCCATAATCTGGTGATCGCCGATCCCGAAGACCAAGTGAGCCCGAAAGAACTGGAACGCCGCCGCGCCGCGCTCGCCGCGCTGAAGCAGCACCCGCGCGATACCGAAGCCAACCGCGCCGCCATGGCCCGCGCCGAACGGCTGTGGGAAAACGCGCTGGGCTTTGGACGCGACGAGATCGGCCATCTCATCCACGGTTTTCAGGCCGCGCTGGCCACGCAGGACACCCGCACCGCCGATACCGCCCGCGAACAATTGACCGCCGCGCTCGACCAATTGGAAGGGCCCGCCTGGTTGTGAACCCGTGGACGGTTCTGGGGCTGAAGCCGGGGGCTGACCGGGCCGAGATCCGCCGCGCCTATGCCCGGCTGCTGAAGACCACCAATCCGGAAGATGATCCGCAAGGCTTCATGCAATTGCGCGAAGCCCATGATGCAGCGCTGAACCAGCTGCAGTGGCGCCAGCAATGGCCGGATGACGACGCGGAAGCTCCGCCCGCAGATCTGCCGCCGTCAGCAGCGCCGGCGCCGGTATTCACCGCTGAGCCGCCGCCCGAAAATCCGCTGGTCGCGGCCGAACAGGAGGAACTGTTCGAGCGGCAGGAAGCCCTGATCACGGCCATCGCCGCCGGCCCCGATGGCCAGCGCGCTGCGTTTGACGCGCTGTTGGCCGCGCCAGCGCTGGACGGCGTGGCGGCCCGCACCGGCATCGAAAACTGGCTGGCCGGCCTGATCGCGGCCAGCCTGCCGGCCAGCGACCCGCTGGTGGTGCCGGCGATCGACCAGTTCATCTGGGATGATCTGCCGCGTGATCGCACCCCGCCCAGCATCGCTCGCCTGCTGCAGCGGCGCGAGGAAGGCGAATTTGTTGCCGGCATTGCCCGGCCGCACACCGATCTGCACGTTGGCTATATGGCGCTTTCAAAGCCGCCGGGCGCGCGCTGGTTGCGCCACCTCGGCGCGATGTTTTCGTCGGCACCAGATCAGGCGCGCACCATCCTTGGCCTGGCTGATGGGCCATTGCCCGGTATCCTCGATTGGCTTGATGCCGATGCGGTGGCGGCCTGGCGCGATTGGCACAGCGCGGCGCGGCTGCGGCTGTGGATGATCATCACCATGTTCCCGCTGGCGGCGGTGGTGCTGGTTGGTCTGCTGAAAGCATCGGGCTGGCCAGAGCCGGTGCAGCAGGGAATTGGCCTGTTGGCCTGGGGCGCGCCGTTTGGCCTGCTGGCCGTGCTGCGCTGGCGGCAACGCTGGTTGGACAATTGGGATCGGCCGGATTGGCACTTCAGCCATTGGCCGCTGGCGATCGCCGCGCTGCCGCTGCTGGCGGCGCTGTGGCCGGCACTGCCGCTGATCACGCCGGTGTTTCTGTTGCCGGTGCTGGCGGCCAGCATCTGGCTGCTGCTGGCGCTGGACCGGCTGGAGCCGCTGGCTTTTCGAGAGCTGTTTCCGGGGCTGGTTCGCAGCCAGCCGGCCTGGCTGTTCCTGGCTTTGATGATTGGTGGCGGGCCGCAGGCTGATCCAGGCGCGCCGGTGCGGGTGTTGGCCTGCGCGGCACTGGCCTTGGCCTGGTGGCAGGGCGGTGACGCACTGACGTGGCTGGCCGAACGCCGATTGGGCGCGCGTGCGGCCTGGCTGCCGGTGCTGGCGGCGGCAGGTGATGGCGCGCTGGCGCTGGGGCTGGCGGCGCTGGGTTGGCCTGAACGCGGCCTGGCGCTGTTGCCGCTGGCGCTGCTGGGAGTGCTCATCGCCCTGCGCGCCGCGCGCGGCTGGTGGCAGGCGGTGCCGGCTGTGGGCCTTGCCGGGCTGGCGCTGCTGTTGTTCGAATTGCTCAGCCGCGTCGATCCCAGCATGCCCGGCGTGCTCAGCACGTTGTCCAACCTGTCCGCCACCGATCTGTTGATCGATCCCGCCACCGGGCTGCCGCGAGCGCCCTTCATCACCGGCATGCTGATCGCTGGGTTGGCCGTGTGGCAGCATCGCCGGGCAGGGGGCACAAATTGGCCGCTGCGGATCTTCTTCATCGCCACCGGCCTGTTCCTGATGCTGCGCCTGCTGGTGGATTCGCCGCCGCCACCCGAACCGCCACTTGTGGCACCGGTGGCGATCGGCAGCAGTGCCAATTGGATCGCGCCGGGTGGGCAGTTGAAGGGCGCGGCACCGGGGGATTATCGTTTCACGGTGGAACTGGATGTGGCCGCCAATGGCCGGGTGCAGGCCTGCCGGTTGCGCAAAGGCACCGGGCTGGTGCCGCTCGATCAAAGCCTGTGCCCGCAGCTCAAGGCCAACGCCCGCTATCGTCCGGCTCGCAGCGCCAACGGACTGCCGGCCACCACCACATTGCAGATGCGCGGCGGCTGGACAGTCGGCACCGCGCCGCGTGCCGCACTGCCCCCACCTGTGCCTATGCCGGCAGCGCCCCCCGAGCGCGCTATCGTCTGTGCGCCGCCGGCCACCACCACCGGCCCGATGGTGGCCGAACCCTGCATGGCAGATGACTGGATTACCGACGGCAGCTATCCGTCGGGCGCGGTGCAGCGCGGCGAATCCGGCCTGGTGCGCTATCGCCTGTTCGTCGATACCGGCGGTCGCGTCGAACGTTGCGCCATTGTCGGCTCCAGCGGGCATGGCGGGCTTGATCGTGATACCTGTGCGCTGCTGGTTCGCCGTGCCCGCTTCGTGCCGGCCCGCAATGTCGATGGCAGCCCGATGGGCTGGGAACATGATGGTTCGGTGCAGTGGAAATTGGCCAGACGATGAAAGACGCCGAACCGAATCCGCCACCCACCCCGGCGGCGCCGTTGCTAAGCCCTTTGGTGTTGCTGGTCCTTTGCTTGGCCTTTGCCGGCCAGATTCTGCTGATCGCGCTGCAACTGGGGGTGCCGGCGTTGGCGCCCAAGGGCCCGCCGCAATTGCTGGATTTCCAGGTGTTCCATATTGCCGGGCAACTGGCCTTGGCCGGCGATTTGGGCACCGCTTATGATCCGGTGCAGTTCTGGGCGCACACAAAGGCGCTCACCGGCAGCCCTGATCGCATGCTGTGGCCCTATCCGCCGCATTTCAACCTGGTCACGGCCCCGCTGGCGCTGCTGCCGTTGTGGCTCAGTTATGGGGTGTTCACCGGCGGCAGCCTGCTGTTTTACGGGCTGGCGCTGCGCCGCCTGTCGGGCGGGCAGCATGCGCTGGTGCTGGCCATGCTGTTTCCGGCCATCATGATCTGCATCCGCATCGGCCAGAATGCGTTTCTGGTGGGCGGGCTGATGGCGTGGCTGGCCAGTTTCGCGCTGGCCGAGGGTACAAGTGGGGCGCGCACGTTGGCCGGGGTGCCGCTGGGCCTGTTGACCGTAAAGCCGCAGTTCCTGCCCGGCATCGGCCTGTATCTGTTGTTGCGCGGCGAATGGCGGATCATTTTTGCCGGCGGGCTGGTCGCGGCGCTGGCGCTGGCGCTGGCAACGCTGCTGCTGGGCAGCGGCGTGTGGCTGGATTTCATCCATGTGATGGGGGAACTCAGCAAATATCTGTCGCGCGGGCTGTATCAATATTATCGCATGACCTCGCTTTATGCGGCGCTGTTCACCCTCACCCGCGATGCCGGCCTGGCGCTTGCCGGGCAGATTGGCCTGGCCGGCGTGCTGGCGATGGGATTGTGGCTGGCGGCGCGGCGGGCGTGGCCTGCGCGCCATCTGATGGCAGCGGCCGTGATGGCCAGCGCCGTGATGACGCCCTATGGCTATGATTACGATCTGCCAGTGCTGGGCGCGGCCATTGCCTTGCTGGCACCCGATCTGGCGGTCTGGGGCCGCCGGGCCTGGCCACTGCTGCCGCTGTCGTGGCTGGCCTGTTTTGCCGGGCTCATCATCAGGGCGGTCTTTTCAGAACCGCAGCCGGCGCTGGCGGTGGTGCCCGTGCTGCTGCTGTGCGCGGCGCTGCTGGTGCTGGCCCGAACGCGGCCGGCAAACGTCGATCCCGGGTGAATTGCCAACAGGCTGTTGCGCCTTCAAAACGGGCCTTTCACTGGAGACGAGATGATGACCAGCCCCCGTGATATCCTGCCTGCTGCCGTGCCGGCGGATGCCACGCCGCTGGTCAGCCCGCTGGGCACGGGCGTGATGCTGCTGGTTTGCTTCGTTCTGATGGGCGGCGTTGCCCTGTATCTGGCGTGGCCGGCGGAAACGCTGCCGGGGCCCAAGGCACTGATCGATTTCCAGATTTTTCACATCGCCGGCCAATTGGCTTGGGCAGGCGATCTGGCCACGGCCTATGATGCGCAACGCTTCTGGGCCCACACGCGCGCGCTCACCGGCAATCCCGGCCACATGTTCTGGCCCTATCCGCCGCATTTCAATCTGTTCACGGCGCTATTGGCGTTGCTGCCACTGTGGCTGAGCTATCTGTTGTTCTGCGGTGGTAGCTTGCTTTGTTACACGCTCAGCTTGCGGCGGCTGGCAGGTGTCCATTTCGGCATGGTGCTGGCCATGTTGTTTCCAGCCATCCTGCTTTGCCTGTTCATCGGGCAGAATGCCCTGCTGATCGGTGCGCTGGCCACGTGGCTGGCCAGCCTGGCGCTAGCCGGGCATACATTGGCCGGGGTGCCGCTTGGCCTGTTGACGGTAAAGCCGCAGTTCCTGCCCGGTATCGGCCTCTATCTGCTGCTGCGCGGCCAATGGCGGATCATGTTCACCGGTGCTCTGGTCGCCGGGCTGGCGCTGGCCGCGGCGACTTTGTTGTTCGGTGTGCGTGTGTGGCCGGATTTCTTTGCGGTCATGGGTAACGTCAGTGATCATCTGTTTGATGGGCGATACCAGTATTTCCGGATGACCTCGCTGTTCGCCGCCCTGTTCGTGGCGACCAAGAATCCGCAGCTGGCGATGGCGGCGCAGATCGGCCTTGCCGTGGTTCTGGCCTGCGGCTTGCTGCTGGCCAGCCGGCGCGGGTGGCCGCCGCGGCAGCTGCTGGCTGCCGCCATCATGTCCAGCACCCTGATGTCGCCTTATGGCTATGATTATGATCTGCCGGTGCTGGGCGCGGCGATCGCCTTGCTGATGCCCGATCTGGCGCGGCAGGATCGTCGTAATTGGCTGGGGTTGTTGCTGCTGGCCTGGCTGACCTGCCTGACGGGCATGCTGATCAGGCTTGTCCTGCAGCCGCCGCTGCCTGCCGTTCAAATTGTCCCGCTGCTGGTGCTGTGCGCAACGCTGCTGGTGGTGGCACGCAGGCAAGCGAATCGCGCCGAACGGGCCTGATTCCACTCTGGACTGATTCGAATCGGCGGTCTGGCGATTCGTTTTCTGGGCCAGAATGGTGGTTAATTGGACTGTTCAACAAATTGGTCGCAGGGCGCGTGTCATTTTGGCCACACG
>NZ_JANPML010000170.1:0-3065 GCF_031422795.1 Sandarakinorhabdus sp. | reverse complement strand
CCGTGATGGCGACGGCAATCTGCGCGTGATCGATTACAAGACCGGGACGCCGCCATCAGGCACACGGGTAAAGGCGTTGGAGGCCAACCAACTGGCGCTGGGGCTGGCGATTGCCGTGACTGGCGGTTTGCGCCGCGACGGCCAGCCGGTGCCGGGCGGAACTGCGGGGTCCATTGAATATTGGCAGCTGAAGGGCGGACGCAAGGATCAGGGCAAGCGCCACACGCCGCTGGGCAAGGGCGCCGATGTGCCCGATCATGTCACGCGGGCACTGATCCGGGCCGAGCAATTGGTGGCGCAGTATCTGCTGGCGCAGACGCCGTTTCCGGCCAAGCTGCAGCCACAGTGGGCCTGGGGCGATTTTGATCATCTCGCCCGCGTTGCCGAATGGATTAACCGGCGGGAGCGCGTCTCGTGAGTGGTGAACGCACCAAGCCGCTGGAGCCGCTGAAGCCGGCGCAGGCCGACGCGGCCGATCCGGAAGTGCATGCCTGGGTCGCGGCTTCGGCCGGGACCGGCAAGACCCAGGTGCTCAGCGCGCGGGTGCTGCGCCTGCTGCTGATCGGCGCGCGGCCGGAGGCGATATTGTGCCTGACCTTCACCAAGCTGGCCGCCGCTGAAATGCAGAACCGGGTGATGGCGCGGCTGGCGTGCTGGGCCGGCTGCAGCGACGCTGAAATGGCCAGTGACCTGAAGGCCATCGGGGCGGCGACCGATGTCGACACGCTCACCAGCGCACGCGGGCTGTTTGCCACCGTGCTGGAGGCGCCCGCCGGTCTTGCCATCCAGACCATCCACAGTTTCGCGCAGGGGCTGATCGCCAGCTTCCCGGTGGAAGCCGGCATCACGCCGGGGTTCCAGACCCTGGATGACCGTGCCGCCGCGCTGCTGCGCCGCCGCGTGTTGACTGACGCGCTCACGGATACGGGGAACCCCAATTTTCTGGCCGATGTGGCTGAAATCGCCATCGATGGTGGTGAGACAAGGCTGCACGCGATCATGGCGGCGCTGTCGCGCCACGGTGCGGCGTTGGCGGAATTGCGCGTTGAGGGCGTGGCGCCGCTGCTGCGCCGGGCGCTGGGGCTGGCCGATGATGACAGCGAGTCGGCGACGCTGGCAGCGGGCATCGCGGCGCTGCCGTTGCTGAAATTGCAGCAGTTCGCGCAAGCTTTGGGCCGGCAGGACGGTGTGAATGCCCAGAAACTCGCCGGCAATCTGGTGGCTTTCCTGATGGCCAGCGACAAGGCCAAGCTGTGGGACGATCTGTGGCGGATGTTCCATTCCACCAAGAATGAGCCGCTCGCGCTGACCACGCTGGTGCCCAAGGCGGTCGATGACGAAAATCCCGATTGGCGGCCCTTCTGCGCTGAACTTCAGGCCCAGCTGCTCGGCCTTCGCGCCGATCTCGAACGCTGGCTGATACTGGCCTTTGCCGGCCGTCACCTGCGCGTGGCGGTGCGGCTGGCGCAGGATTGGCGCAGCGCCAAGCACCGCGCCGGGGTGATCGATTATGACGACATGATCGCCGCCGCCGCCCGCCTGCTCGGCGAACCGGGCGCTGCCGATTGGGTGCGCTTCAAGCTCGACAGCCGCATCGATCATGTGCTGGTTGATGAAGCGCAGGACACCAACCTGCTGCAATGGCAGGTGATCCGCGCACTGGTGGAGGAATATTTTTCCGGCCTCGGCCAGCGCGATCAGTTCCGCAGCCTGTTCGTGGTGGGCGATTTCAAACAGTCGATCTTTGGCTTTCAGGGCGCCGATCCGCAAATCTATGCCGACATGAAGGATGATTTCCATCAGCTGTGCGAGGCGGAACCCGAACGCTGGAAGGAACTGCCGCTCACGGTGAATTTCCGATCGGTGCCGGCCATTCTTGATGTGGTGGACCGGGTGATCGGCCATGTTGGCCCGCACCTGTTCGATCCGCAGGGGGTGGAACCGCATATCGCCCACAAGCCCGGCGCCGGGCTGGTGATGCTGTGGCCCCCATTGCTGCCCGATGCCGGCAGCGAGGATGAAGACGAGACGGAGGACGACGATGCCCCGCCGCTGGCGCAGGCCATCGACATGGCGCGCCGTATCGCCGCCACCATCGCCGGCTGGCTGGCGCCGGAAACCGCACTGATCCTGCCTGCCAGTGGCCGGCGAGCAGCGGCGCAAGACATTTTGGTGCTGGTACGCAAACGCAGCGGGCTGATGAACGCGCTGGTGACGGCGCTGCACGAAGCCGGCGTGCCGGTGGCCGGCGCCGACCGTTTGAACCTGGCCGAACCGCTGGCGGTGGCCGATCTGCTGGCGCTGGTGCACTTCGCCTGCCAGCCTGATGATGATCTCACGCTCGCCGCGCTGCTGGTCTCGCCCTTTTGCGGCCTTGATCATGATCAGCTCACCGGGCTCGCCGCCGGGCGCCCGGGCACATTGTGGGCGGCCGTGCTGGCCAGCGACGATCCTGCCATGGCCGCCCCGCGCGCCGTGCTGGCCGAGGTGCTGCGGCTGGCGGCGGACGTATCGCCCTACCGCTTCCTCGAAACCATCCTGTCAGGGCCGCTGGCTGGCCGCCGCAAGCTGCTGGCGCGGTTGGGCGAGGAAGCCCGCGATGCCATCGACACCGTGCTTGATCAGGCGCTGGCCTGTGAAGCGGCCGGCGCGGCCAGCCTGCAGAGCTTCATCGCCTGGATGGCGGCCGAGGATCTGGAGGTGAAGCGCGATCCCGAAGCCGCCATCGATGCGGTGCGGTTGATGACGGTGCATGGCGCCAAGGGCCTGCAGGCGCCGATCGTCATCATGGCCGATGCCTGCCATGTGCCGCCGGCCGAAAAGGGCGAACTGGTGCTGGCGCTGGGCAATGGCCCGCTGCTGCCGCTGTGGTTGCCGCCCGGGCTGGTGGCGGCGCCAGCCTTTATCACCGAGGCCGAGAATGATCGGGCCGCCAGGGCCGCGCGTGAACATCGCCGTCTACTTTATGTTGCGCTGACGCTGGCCGAGGAAGTGCTGTGCATTGGCGGTGCCACCAAGCCGTGCAAGCAATGGGATGTGCATCCCGAAAGCTGGTATCAACTGGT
>NZ_JANPML010000169.1:0-16654 GCF_031422795.1 Sandarakinorhabdus sp. | reverse complement strand
TGCTGATGGCGCTGGGTGTCGCCACCTGGGCGCTCGCCACCATCGGCATGGGCTTTGTTGGCACTGGTGTGGCCGGCGGCGTCACCGGGCTGATGTTGCTGCGCCTGCTGATGGGGCTGGGCGAAGGCGTCGCCTTTCCCTGCGGTTCAAAACTGATCGCGCGGGTGCCGGAAGGCGCGCGCAGTCTGGCCAATGTCTCGCTGTCGGGCGGGCTGGCGCTGGGGCCGCTGATTGGCACCCTGGGCGGCGGTTTCATCATGGAATTCTGGGGCTGGCGCGAGATGTTCATCATCTTTGGCCTGGTGACCCTGGTTTGGCTGGTGCCGTGGTGGCTGGCCCGCCGCGGCATTGAAGAAGGGGAAGGCAGGCAGGAAGCGGTGCTGGATGCCGCAGTGCCGCTGGCTCAAATGCTGCGGCAGCCGACATTCTGGGCAATCACTTTGCTGCATCTGGCCGGCACTTTCGGGCTCTATTTCGTGGTTGGCTGGCTGCCACTCTGGCTGGTCAAGACCCGCGGCTTTTCGATCATCGACATGAGCCTGATCATCAGCCTTTTTTATGTCGCGCAGATCATTGGCGGCACGGTCGGTGCCTGGCTCATCGACCGGGCGATACGGGGCGGCAGCGATGGTTCCCTTTGGCGGCGCCGGATGTTGTTTGGCTCGGTCTTTGCCTATGTCGTGGGCCTGATGCTGTTGCCGGTCGTGGAAGGCTGGGTGCCGTTGATGCTGCTGATCGTCATTACCGGATTCGGTTATGGCCCGGTACCCAATATGCTGTTCGTCTTCGGCCAGACCATGGCTGGCCCAGCGTCGGCCGGCCGTTGGGTGGGTGTGCAGACCAGCATCGGCAATCTGTCGGGCATTGTCGGGCCGGTGCTCACCGGCATCATCGTCGATGCCGCCGGTTACCGCCCAGCCTTCCTGATGACCGCCGGCGTGGTAGCCGTCGGCACGCTGATCTTTGGGCTGGTGGTCAAGCGGATTGAACCAGTGCGCTGGTAGCGCTTATTCCGTCTCTGCCGGCTTGTCCTTGCCCGGCGCCTGGTTTCTGGCCTTGCGATGCTCTTCCAGATCGAGCACGGCCGGCTCGTCTTCGGTGAGCAGGCCAAGGCGGCGGGCGACTTCCTGATAGGCTTCGACTTCGCCGCCCAGATCGCGGCGGAAACGATCCTTGTCCAGCTTGTCGCCGGTCTTCATGTCCCACAGGCGGCAGCCATCGGGGCTGATCTCGTCGGCCAGGATCACCCGGGCAAATTCGCCATCAAACAGGCGGCCGAATTCCATCTTGAAATCCACCAGCCGGATGCCGACGCCAGCAAACATGCCGGCCATGAAATCGTTGATGCGGATCGCCATGTCGGCGATGTCGTGCATCTCGTCCTGGCTGGCCCAGCCAAATGCCGAGATATGCTCTTCGGTCACCAGCGGATCGTTCAGCGAATCATCCTTGTAGAAATATTCGATGATCGTGCGCGGCAGCGGGGTGCCTTCCTCGATGCCAAATCGCGTTGCGATGCTGCCGGCGGCGACGTTGCGCACCACCACTTCGATCGGAATGATCTCAACCTGGCGAACCAGTTGCTCGCGCATATTAAGACGGCGGATGAAGTGGGTGGGAATGCCGATCAGGCCGAGCAGCGTGAACACATGTTCGGAAATACGGTTGTTGAGCACGCCCTTGCCGCTGATCGTGCCCTTTTTCTGGGCATTGAAGGCGGTGGCATCATCCTTGAAATACTGGATGATGGTGCCGGGTTCCGGGCCTTCATACAGGATCTTGGCCTTGCCTTCGTAAATCTGGCGGCGGCGGGTCATGGCATGACTTTCAATGGCGGCACGGCCGGCCCGAAGGCTGGGCACCAACAATATCAGAGTGAGCGGGGCAAGCAAACTTGGACAGCCCACACGGGCGAGAGCCCATAGCGGCAAAGCCCATACGATACAATCATTGAACAGACGGCCGTGCTTACCTATTTGAGTGCACAGCCAAGTTTGGGAGCAGGACGACATGACAAGTTTCGACGACCGCCAGAAAGCCTTTGAATCCAAGTTCGCGCATGACGAGGAAATGCGGTTCCGCATCCTGGCCCGGCGCGGCAAGCTGATCGGCCTGTGGGCTGCCGAGAAACTGGGCAAGGACGGCCAGGCGGCTGATGATTATGCCAAGTCGGTGCTGCTGTCCGACCTCGAAATCCCCGGCGACGACGATATCATCGCCAAGCTGCACGGCGATCTGGCCGCGCACGACGTGGGCGTGAACGACATCAAGGCAATGCTGGCCGAAAAACTGGCGCAGGCCGAAGCCCAGATCAGCGGAGCCGCCTGATGCCGATGGCGGCTGCCGATATCGAATCGGCCATCCTGGAAGCGCTGCCCGGCGCCCGCGTGGAGATCAGCGATCTGGCTGGCGATGGCGATCATTATGCCGCCGTGGTGACCGCCCCCCAATTTGCCGGCCTGTCCAGGGTTGCACAGCAGCGGCTGGTGTATAATGCTCTGGGTGGGCGCATGGGGGGTGTGCTCCATGCTTTGAAATTGACCACCGTCGCGGCCTGACCGCGCCACAAGGAGCCCTCCCGATGACCAATATTGTGCATGATCGCATCGCTGACATCGTCAACAGCAACGATGTCGTGCTGTTCATGAAGGGCACGCCCTTTTTCCCGCAGTGCGGCTTTTCCTCCACCGCCATCGCCATCCTGGAACGGCTGAACGTCGCCTTTGAAAGCGTCGATGTGCTGGCCGATCAGGAAATCCGCCAGGGCATCAAGGAATATAGCGACTGGCCGACTGTCCCGCAGCTCTACATCAAGGGCGAATTTGTGGGCGGCAGCGACATCATGATGGAAATGTTCCAGGCGGGCGAACTTCACGCGCTGGTGGCCGAAGCTGGCGTGAAGCCCGCAGCCTGATCTGACCGGAACCGGAGCCGACCATGCAACGTCTGTCGGCCGCCGTCCTTTGGGACATGATGTCCACCACACTGCGCGCCGATCTGCCGCGGCTGTTCTTCCTCGTGGCGCCGTTTGCCTTGCTGCCGGCGGTGGCCGTCGAATTGTTCGGCCCGCCGGCCCCCACCAGTGTTGACAATATCAGCAACCAGCAACTGCTGTGGCGGCTGGCGGTTCCCAGCCTGATCGCCGCCTTCGGGCAGCTGGCCGCCACGCATCTGGTGCTGCGCGGCGGTGACACGCCGCGCGATGCGCTGGCGGCGGCGATGGCCGTTTTCCCGGCCTATGCGCTCGCCCAACTGGTGGGATCACTGCCGGTCGGGCTGGGCCTGTTGTTGCTGGTGGTGCCGGGCCTGTGGCTGTTTGCGCGGCTGTTGTTCCTGTCGGGCGCGGTGGCGCTGGCGGAACCCGGCACACCCTTTGCCCTGCTGCGCCGCAGCTGGGCGCTGAGCGAGGGCCACGGCCTGCAATTGACCCTGTTTCTGCTGCTCGGTCTATTCGGTGTGATTGGCATCGGCATATTGACCGAAGGCGCCGGTGCGGCGTTCGACGTGGTGGCGCGGATCGCCGGGCTGGATGCCGTGGGGCGGTTCCTGCACGCGCTGGTACCGGCCATCGGCAATTGTCTGGTCACCATCGGTGTTGGCGGCGCCAGTGCCGCCGCTTATCGGCAGATCGTCGCCGGGGCCCGCTGACCGCTCCAGCCGGGCTCGCTTCAGAGCAGCGGCACCGTTGGCGCAGTATCAGCCGGATAAAGGCCGCTGGCGCGCGGGTCGGCATAAATCTCCACCAGCCGCTCATAAGGCCGGAAACCGTGGCGCTGATAAAAGGCCAGCGCGCCAGGGTGATCGAGATCACAGGTGTGAACCCAGACACGGGTGATGGGTGGGCGCGCGGCTTGCCCCGTCCACGCCCGCTTCAGCGCATGGCCCATCATCCAGCCGCCGTGGCCGCGCCCGGTCAATTCCGGCATCAGGCCAACATAGGCCAACTCGCACTGGCCATCGGCGCTGAAATCCAGTTCCAGCAGGCCCTGCGGGGTGCCATCGCGGCGGGTGGCAACATGCACCTCCAGGCCGGGCGCGCCCAGCGTGGCGGCCAGCATTGCATCGTCCAGCACCAGCCGGCCGCGCCACAGCCAGGGCTGGCCGATGGCGCGGAACAGGGCACGATAACGGGTCAGGTCAAAGGGCGCGGTCCAGCGTTCCAGCTTCAGCGCCGATCTGGCCGGTGCAGTCGAAGGCGGCGGCGCGGTCATTTCGAGGCAAGTGACAATGGTGGCTATCTGCCCGGCCGGCACCGCGATCACCCGCGATGCCACCATGCTGCCGCCAACTTGCCGCTGGCTCATTCCCAGATCGCGAGCGGCGGCAGGCTCATCAGGATGGCGTCGGTGTTGCCGCCGGTCTTCAGGCCGAAGGTGGTGCCGCGATCATACACAAGGTTGAATTCGGCATAGAGGCCGCGATACTTCAGCTGAGCGATACGCTCGGCTTCGCTGAAGCTCTGATGCATCTTGGCGCGCACCAGCTTGGGATAGGTTTCCAGGAAACAGCGGCCCACGTCCTGCGTGTAGGCAAAATCCGCCGCCCAGTCGCCGCTGTTCAGATGATCATAAAAGATGCCGCCCACGCCGCGATGGCGATTGCGGTGGGGCACCCAGAAATACTCCTCCGCCCACTTCGAATGCGCCGGGTAGTAATCCGGGTTGTGGGAATCGCAGGTGGACTTCACGGCGGCGTGGAAGGCAGCGGTTTCGGCGTCGTCGGGCAGGGCAGGGTTCAGATCGACGCCGCCACCAAACCAGCGCTTGGTGGTCACCAGCATGCGCGTGTTCATGTGCACGGCCGGCACCAGCGGATTGGCTGGGTGGATGACCAGGCTGAGGCCAGTGGCAAAAAAGCGCGGATCCTCGGCTGCGCCGTTGATCTGCTTGGCAAACTCCGGGTTGAATTCGCCATAGACGGTGGAGATGTTGACCCCGGCCTTTTCAAACAGGCGGCCCTTCATGATGCCCATTTCACCGCCGCCACCATCGCTGCCGGCATCGCCGCCGCTATGGTCGGAACGGTCCCACACCCGCTTTTCGAAGCGACCGGCGTCGCCGGGCAGGGTCGATTCGTCTTCCAGCTGCTCCAGCATCGCCCAGATGCTGTCGCGCAGGGAACGGAACCAGGCCTGGGCGGCCTTCTGCTGGTCATCAAGTTCGATCATAGCCAAGCTTTAGACAGGCTTGGCGGCCTGTGAAACCCCCCACGGCTGGCAGGGTAGGCGCAAGAATATTACCGGGTTGTCATATCCGCGCCAATTTGTCCGATGGCTGCGGCCCTTTTCTGCGTTGCGTTGCGGCATTTGCTTGTCTATCCCGGCCTCATCATGCGGGCAGGCTATGGGCTTGCCCACTATGCATCAAATTCCGGAAGGGGCACGATGGCGAGCGAATTGCGGCAGGCAACTGCCGATAACTTGGAACCCGGTGGCGAGCGTCGCCGCGATTTCCTCTATGTGGCAACAGCGGCCTTTGCTGGTGCCGGCGTGTTGCCGGTGGCGTGGTCGCTGGTCAACCAGATGAACCCGTCGGCGGACGTGCTGGCGCTGGCCAGTGTCGATCTCGATCTGTCGGCGCTGCAGCCCGGCCAGGCCATCAAGACCGCCTGGCGCGGCAAACCGATTTTTGCCCGGCACCTGACGCCGGAAGAAATCGCGGAATCGAAAAAGGTGGACGTGGCCTCGCTGCGTGACCCGCAGTCGCTTGCCGATCGCACCAAGCCTGGCAGCGAACAATGGCTGATCACGCTGGGCGTGTGCACCCACCTCGGCTGCGTGCCGCTGGGTGCCGCTGAAGGTGAAGCCAAGGGCGATTTCGGCGGCTATTTCTGCCCTTGCCACGGCTCGCACTATGATGCTGCCGCGCGCATCCGCAAGGGCCCGGCGCCCAAGAACCTGGAAGTGCCGCCCTACGCGTTCAAGTCGCCCACATCTGTGACCATCGGCTGAGGAGCAGAACCATGAGCTTTCCCTGGGCCAAGCAATATCAGCCGACATCGGCCGTCGGCCAGTGGATGGACGAGCGCCTGCCGCTCGCCCGTTTCGTTCACGACGCTTTGGGGCCGGGCTATCCGACGCCGAAGAACCTGAACGCCTTCTACAACTTCGGCGTGCTCGCCGGTGTGGCGCTGGTGATCCAGATCATCACCGGCGTGGTGCTGGCCATGCACTTCGCCGCCGATACCAGCGTCGCTTTTGACTCGGTCGAGCACATCATGCGCGACGTCAACGGCGGCTGGATGATCCGCTACATGCACGCGGTCGGCGCCAGCTTCTTCTTCGGTGTGGTCTACATCCACATCTTCCGCGGCCTGTATTACGGGTCCTACAAGCCGCCGCGCGAAGTGCTGTGGATGCTCGGCCTGGTCATCTTCCTGCTGATGATGGCCACCGCGTTCATGGGCTATGTGCTGGTTTGGGGTCAGATGAGCTTCTGGGGCGCGCAGGTCATCACCGGCCTGTTCTCGGCATTGCCGGTGGTTGGCACCTACATCCAGACGTTGCTGCTGGGCGGCTTCTCGCCGGACAACGCGACGCTCAACCGCTTCTTCTCGCTGCACTATCTGCTGCCGTTCGTGACGTTCGGGGTGATCATCCTGCACGTCTGGGCGCTGCACATCCCGGGTTCCAACAACCCGACCGGTGTGGACGTGAAATCGGAAGCCGATACCATCCCGTTTCACCCCTATTATACGGCCAAGGATTTCGTGGGCCTCGGGGTCTATCTGATCCTGTTTGCCGCCTTCGTGTTCTTCATGCCGAACAGCCTGGGCGAACCGGATAACTATATCCCGGCCAACCCACTTTCGACGCCAGCACTGATCGTTCCGGAATGGTATTTCTGGCCCTTCTACGCCATCCTGCGTGCTTTCACGTCCGATTTCCTCGGCGTGCCGGCCAAGCTGTGGGGCGTGATCGGGATGTTTGCCTCGATCCTGCTGCTGTTCGTGCTGCCCTGGCTGGATACGTCGCCAGTGCGCTCCAACAACTATCGCCCGCTCTCGCGCATCCTGTTCTGGGTGTTCGTGGCCGTGGCGCTGGCCCTGGGCGTATGCGGTGGCAAGCCGGCGCACGAGCCGTGGGTGCGCTTGAGCCAGGTGCTGACCGCTTACTATTTCGCCCACTTCCTCATCATCCTGCCGATCGTCTCCAAGCTGGAGAAGACCACGCCGTTGCCGAAATCCATTTCGGAAGCGGTGCTGGCCAAATACGGCAAGGCCGGTGGCAGCGCGCCTGTCGCGCAGCCGGCCGAATAAGGAGCTGATCTGATGATCCGTCTCGGCGCACTCGCCGTCGGCCTGCTGTTCGTGCTCAATGTCCTCTGGGGTGCCGTGCAACCCAGGGACGCTGAGACGCCCAATATGGCCGAAGAGCTGTACAAGCATCCCAAGCAGATCGAATGGGCCCACAACGGCCCGGGCAACCTGGGGGTTTTCGGGAATTTTGACCGCGGCCAGTTGCAGCGCGGCTTCCAGGTTTACAAGGAAGTTTGCTCGGCCTGCCACTCGATCAACCGCGTCGCGTTCCGCGATCTGGCCGATCTTGGCTACAACGAAGGCCAGATCAAGACGATCGCGGCGGAGTATGACGTTGCCGCGGTTGATGCCAACGGTGAACCGACCACCCGCAAGGCGACCGGCGCCGACAAGTTCCCGCTGGTCTATGCCAACGAAGCCGCAGCGCGCGCTGCGCAGAACGGCGCCTACCCGCCCGATCTGTCGCTGATGACCAAGGCTCGCCACGACGGCGTGAACTATGTCTATTCGCTGCTCACCGGCTATTCCGATGATGTGCCGAAGGGTTGGAACAAGCCGGAGACGCTGTATTACAACCCTTATTTCCACAGCATCAACATCGCCATGCCGCCGCCGCTCGCGGCTGATGGTCAGGTCAGCTATGCCGATGGTTCGGCTGCCACCAAGGACCAATATGCGAAGGACGTCACCGCCTTCCTGACCTGGACGGCGGAACCCAAGCTGGAAAACCGCAAGGAAACCGGCGTGGCTGTGATCCTGTTCCTGATCATCATGACCGGCCTTGGCTATCTGTCGTACCGCAAGGTGTGGGCCGACCTGAAAAAGGCCTGACCCGGCATCATCGGCGGAATGCATCTGATTGCAAGGAGGCGGTCATCCAACCGGATGGCCGCCTTTTGGCGTTTTGAGGATCATGGACAGTAAACGGCGATTTGAAGGCGCTGGTGCGCATAATTCCGGATTACCCCAAGCCGGGAATTTCCGCGACATTGCCACGCTGCTGCTCAGGAAGCAGACCAAGCTGCCGGGCCAGGTCATCGGCATCAACTATGCGTTGGAATATGGCAGCGACCGCATCGAGATCCACAACGATGCTGTGCGCGCTGGCGGGCGTGGAATTGCTGCACGGGGCAGGGGCCGTGGTGAATCAGGCGGCCTTTGCCATCGATTTGCCTGATCTGGGCGGCGCCCAAGGCCGGCGTGATGCAGGCATCACACCGCACGGCTTCATGGCCATTGATCAGGCTCTGGCCAACAACGGGCCAGAGCAAATCGCCTGTCTTAGCGGATGCGCTGCTTGCGGGCGGCGTAGCGCGCGTCGCGGGCGGCCTTTTGGGCGGCTTCGCGGGAAATGCCTTCCAGGCGCTGCTGTTCGACCTGCTTTTCGCGCTGGGCGTCTTTCACCTTGCGTTCTTCGGCCTGCTGGCGGGCGCGCTCGGCGCGGGCTTCCTTGGCTTCCAGCTCCTTTTCGGCGCGCTTCTCGGCGCGGGCACGGGCGGCAGCAATTGCCTCCTCGCTCGGCGCGGCGGCCTTGAATTTTTCCAGCTTGGCCAGTTTTGCGTCAGCGGCGGTCTTGGCGCGGTCTTTGTGATCGGGGAGTTTGAACATAGAGCGCCGCCTTAGCGCTTCAGGCCTGCCGCTGCAACCTTGCAGGCGACGCAAAATCTATGGCGTCCCCCCAATCCCGACAGGCTTTGCGCTTGCCGCTGCGTGCGCTAGCTATCGTCGTCATGGAGCAATGGCTGACAGGCAGATCGCGCATGGTGGCAACGGCGATTGCCGTGCTGTGCGGCATGGCGCTGCTCACCCAGTTCGGGCTGAATGTCGTGGAACATGGCCGTGATCCAATCGATGAAGTGCAGCGGCTTTATGGCTGGTTCACCATCTGGACCAATACCGCCGTGGCGCTGATTGCCGGCCATGTTGCCATCACCGGCCGGGCCCGCGGGCCGGCGCATCCGGCGCTGCTGGCAGCCAGCGCGGCGTGGATTGCCGTGGTGGGCATCGTTTACAACACGCTGCTGGCCGGGCTGAACCCACCGCCCACGTTGCTGCGGTCGATCATCGATTTCATCTTCCATGTCGCGGCGCCCATTGCCTGGCCGCTGTGGTGGCTGGTGCTGCGCCCGCAGGCCCGGTTGCACTGGCGGCATCTGTGGGCAGTGCTGCCGCTGCCCCTGGCTTACTGCCTGTTTTCGCTGCTGGTCGGCGCGCACACCGGCAGCTACCCCTATTATTTCATCGATGCCGGCAAGTTGGGCCCAATGCAGCTGGCCATCAACATCACCGGCCTCGCCAGCCTGTTTGCCATCGCGATGGCTGTCGCCATCTGGTGGGATCGCCGACACGCTTCAAGGGGATAGAGAAATGCACCCGTTCCACCACGCGGCCAGCCAGCCCGATACCCCTGCCATCATCATGGCCGGCAGCGGCGAAATGCTGACCTATGCCGGGCTGGAGGCGCAGTCCAACCGCGTCGCGCATCTGCTGCGCGGCCTTGGCCTGCAGCGCGGTGACAGTATCGCGGTGCTGATGCACAACGAAATTGATTTCCTGCCCATCTGCTGGGCGGCGCAGCGCTGTGGCCTGATCTATGTCGCCATGTCGACCAAGCTCACCGCTGACGAGGCAGGCTATATCGCCCAGGACAGCGGCGCCAAGGCGATTTTCTGTTCAGCAGCGCTGGCAGACGTGGCGGTGGCGGCCGCGCCCGGTCTTTCGCCATCGGCGCGGCTGTGCACCGGGGCCGTCGCGCCGGGCTGCACGCTTTTTGCCGATGCCATTGCCGAATTGCCCACGAGCCGTATCGCCGACGAAAGCAGCGGCCGCGACATGCTCTATTCCAGCGGCACCACCGGCCGGCCCAAGGGCGTGCGCGGCACCTTGCCGGAAGGGCCGATCGATCAGGTCGATGCGCTCACCGGCATGGTGGCGATGCTCTATCAGTTCGCACCGGGCATGATGTACCTGTCGCCGGCGCCGCTCTATCACGCTGCCCCGCTGCGTTATTGCATGAGCGTGCACAAATTTGGCGGCACCGTGGTGGTGATGGAGAAATTCGATCCCGAAGCCTATCTGGCGCTGGTCGAGAAATATCGCATCACCCACAGCCAGCTGGTGCCGACCATGTTCGTGCGCATGCTGAAACTGCCCGATGATGTGCGCGCCCGCCATGATGTGTCGAGCATGAAGGTCGCCATCCACGCCGCCGCGCCGTGCCCGGTGGACGTGAAGCACGCCATGATCGCCTGGTGGGGCCCGGTGATCTTTGAATATTACAGCGCCACCGAAGGGGCAGGCTTCACCGCCATCACCCCGCAGGAATGGCTGGCGCGGCCGGGCAGCGTCGGCAAATCCATCCTGGGTGAAATCCGCGTGCTGGATGACGATGGCAACCGGCTGGCGGCGGGCGAAGTGGGCCGCATTTTTTTCCACGGCGGCGGCAGCTTCAGCTACCACAATGATCCGGAAAAGACCGCCAGCGTGATGGGCGAACATGGCGCCACCTTTGGCGACATCGGCCGCGTTGATGAGGAAGGCTATCTGTTCCTCACCGATCGTGCCGCCTTCATGATCATTTCCGGCGGCGTGAATGTCTATCCCCAAGAAGCGGAAAACACGCTGATCTCGCATCCCGAGGTGGCCGATGTCGCGGTGTTCGGCATCCCGGATGAAGTGATGGGCGAAGCCGTCCACGCTGTCGTGCAGCCGCGCGACATGGCCCGCGCCGGCCCGGATCTGGAGGCCGAATTGCTGGACTATGTTCGCAGCCGGCTCAGCCATGTGAAATGCCCGAAGCGCATCGATTTCCGGAGCCAACTGCCCCGCCACGACACCGGCAAACTCTACAAGCGGCTGCTGAAGGACGAGTATTGGGCCAAGGCGGGTTGATGCTGCTGCGCCGCCTGCTTCTCCTCCTGTGCCTTTGGTTGGCTGCGCCAGCCTGGGCAGTGCCAGCGATGTGGCAGATTGGCACCGGCAAGCGCCAGATCACGCTTTATGGCACCATCCACGCGCTGCCGTCCAAGGCGTCGATGGGGGGCACGGATTGGCTCACCCCGCAGGCCGCCGCGGCGTTCAGGAACGCGCGCACGCTGGTTGTGGAAGTCGTGCCGTCGGCTGATCCGGGCGACATGCGCAGCGTGTTGATGGATCTGGGCCGTTTGCCAACGCCCGTCCCGCTGGCCAGCCGCCTGCCGGCCGAACTGCAGCCCAAGGCCGATGCGCTGTTGAAGGCGGTGGGGCTGCAACCAGGCGCGCTGGACGGTATGAAAAGCTGGCTGGCGGCGATCTCGCTGGTGCAGATCGCGGTGAAACGCTCGGGGCTGGATCCGTCGGCTGGGGTGGATGTGGCGCTGATGGCCCGCGCCCGTGCCGCCGGCAAGCCGATGCAGGCGATGGAAACCGCGCGCGGCCAGCTGGCGCTGTTCGATACGCTGCCCGAAGCCGATCAGCGCCTGCTGCTGGCGTCTGCGATTGCCGATGCCGGCCAATCGGCGGAGCAGATGAAGGGGCTGGTCGCCGCCTGGGCCGCCGGCGACGTGGAGCGCATCCTGACCGATTTCGACGATGGCAGCTTGTCGCCGGAGCTGGAAAAGCGCCTGTTCCGGGATCGCAACACTGCCTGGGCTGATTGGGTGCAAAAGGCGCTGAAACGGCCCGGCCGCAAGTTCATGGCGGTGGGCGCGGCGCACATGGCGGGGCCGCACAGCCTGATCGCCCTGCTGAAAGCGCGCGGTATCCAGGTGCGGCGCGTGCAATGAGGCGCTGGTTGGCCCCTGTCGCCCTGTGCCTGGCGCTAGCGGCCTGTGCCGGCCCGGACGAGGCGGCCAGCCGTGCCGTGATCGATCGTTTTCATGTCGCGCTCAATGCCGGGGATTGGGTGGCCATTGATGGCCTGCTCAGCCCGTCCACCCGCAATCTGCGCCCCGGCGTTGGCACCGCGCGGGCGTTTCGCGCCATCATCCAGCGCCATGGCCGCTACACCGGCGGCGAGCTGGAAGGGTTGAACCACGATGATGGCCGCACCACCATCGCCTGGTCCGCCCGCTATGAACGCGGGCCGGTGTCGGAACTGTTCGTGCTGGTCGAAGCAGGCGGACTTTTGAAGATCGACAGCTACACCGACGCCGCCCGGCCTTGAGCTTGCCTGTCCTACACAGGCCGCCACTGCTATTCTCGCTCTTCGATCACGTTCTTTGACAATGCGGGCCATGGCGTCGCCAACCCCGCCAAATGCGTCAAAAGTGTCAAATCTGTCGCCGTGCGGTTTGCGGCAAACCGGCTTCGCTTGCGTTTTGCGCCCGCATCCCCTATGCGCGCCGCTTCGTTGGTGATCCCGCCATTTTCGCATCCCTGGAGGCGGCGGGCGCAAACGATATCAACATCAGGAGCAAGCAATGAGCGAAACTTTCAAGCTCGTGGCTGAACTTCGCGCCAAGGCAGGCAAGGGAGCCTCCCGCGCGATCCGCCGCGAAGGCCGAGTCCCGGCCGTGATCTATGGTGCTGGCGAAGCCGCAACCACCATCCACATCGAGGAAAAAATCCTCATGCGCCAGTTGCACACTGGCCATTTCATGAATGCCGTTGTCGAACTGGATCTGGATGGCACCACCATCCGCACCCTGCCGCGCGACGTGGCGTTCCACCCGGTTTCGGATCGTCCGATCCATGTCGATTTCCTGCGCCTCACCGGCAATGAGATCGTCACCGTTACCGTGCCGGTGCACTTCGTCGATCAGGAACTTTCGGCCATCAAGACCGGCGCGATGCTCAACATCGTCGCGCACGAACTGAAGCTGGATTGCGCCCCTGATGCCATCCCGGATGATGTGACCATCAGCCTGGCCGGCCTGCAGGTTGGCGCCGCCATCCACATCGCCGATGTGAAGCTGCCCGCCGGCGTGAAGCCGCATGGCCGCGAAACCGGCCTGACCATCGCCACCATCGTTGCCCCCAAGGCAATGAAGAGCGAAGAAGGCGAAGCCGCCAGCGCGTAAGCGTTTGCGCGTCAGATTGCTGCGGGGCGGGGGAGCAATCTCTTGCCCCGTTTGCATGTTTGGGGAACAGGAGGCCCATGCAGATTCTGGTCGGCCTTGGCAATCCCGGCGCGCAATATGCGCTGCACCGGCACAATGTCGGCTTCATGGCGATCGATGCCATCGCCGAACGTTGGAATATCGGCCCGTTCAAGCCGCGGTTTCAGGGGATGGCCGCCGAGGGGCGGATTGGCACGGCGAAGGTGCTGCTGCTGAAGCCCGCCACGTTCATGAACGAAAGCGGCCGCAGCGTTGCCGAAGCGGTGCGCTTCTACAAGCTCGACCCCGCCGAGGCACTCTCCGTGTTTTATGACGAACTCGATCTTGCCCCGTTCAAGATCAAGATCAAGCACGGCGGCGGCGCGGCTGGTCACAACGGCATCCGTTCCATCGACGCGCACCTGGGCCCCGATTGGCGACGCGTGCGCATCGGCATCGGCCATCCGGGCCACAAGGACCGCGTGACCGGGCACGTATTGGGCAATTTCGCCAAGGTGGAAATGGATCCGTTGGCCGATCTGCTGGGCGTGCTGGCGGCGGAACTGCCCACGTTGCTGGCCGGCGATGAACCACGCTACCTTTCTGACATTGCTTTGCGATTATCGAAAATCTAGTGTGCTAGGCACCAGAAATTAAAGAGAAAGGCAAGAAAATGAGAAATGAAAATGATGCTGCGTCATCCACTCGTAGCATTAGAGCTACAATCGATGAACTGACTCGCTATCTGGACGGAAAAGACATTTCCCGCACTGGCGCCAATCGCAGCGAACTCAATGAAAAACTGGCTGAGTTTGCATTGTGGTGGTTTCAAGAGGGATTTGCCGTTGCGCATAAAATTTGTCTGGACAAACTAGATCAAGGGAAAGACATCGGCGAGATCGAGCTTAAGGACGTTGGAGCTTGGCTCGCGCCTGGCAAACTAAAAAGTGTTCATTTGCAGTCCCCCGTCGATGGGCGACCTGATTCTACCTGGGATATCTAATATGCCCATCCGTGTCGGTATCGTCGGCCTGCCCAATGTCGGCAAATCCACCCTGTTCAACGCGCTGACCCAGACGGCAGCGGCGCAGGCGGCCAATTATCCGTTCTGCACGATCGAGCCGAACGTCGGCAACGTGGCCGTGCCGGACCCGCGCATCGACAAGCTGGCTGCCATCGCGAAAAGCCAGAAAATCATCGAAACCCAGTTGGGTTTCACCGATATCGCCGGGCTGGTGAAGGGCGCGTCCAAAGGCGAAGGCCTGGGCAACCAGTTCCTCGCCAACATCCGCGAAACCGATGCCATCGCCCACGTGCTGCGTTGCTTCATCGATGATGACGTGACCCACGTCGCCGGCAAGGTTGATCCGGTGGAGGATGCCGAAACGGTCGAGACCGAGCTGATGCTCGCCGATCTGGAGAGCCTGGAAAAGCGGGTGCCGCAGTTGCTGAAAAAGGCGCAGCAGGGCGACAAGGAAGCCAAGGTTCAAGCGGCAGTGCTGGGCCAGGCGCTGGAACTGCTGCAGGCCGGAAAGCCCGCCCGCCTGACCGAGCCGAAGGACGAAGACGAAGCCCGCGCGCTGAAGAACGCCCAACTGCTCACCACCAAGCCGGTGCTGTATATCTGCAACGTCGACGAAGCCAGCGCCGCCACCGGCAACGCGCTGAGCGAGGCCGTGGCCAAGATGGCGGCCGGCATCGGCGCCAGCGCCGTGGTGGTGAGCGCCGCCATCGAGGCCGAAATCGCCACGATGGAGCCAGCCGACCGCCAGGAATATCTGGAAAGCCTGGGGCTGGCGGAAACCGGCCTTACTCGGGTGGTGCGGGCGGCGTATGAACTGCTCGGCCTGATCACCTTCTTCACCATCGGCCCCAAGGAAGCCCGCGCCTGGACAGTGAAGCGCGGTTCCAAGGCTCCGCAGGCCGCTGGCGAAATCCACGGTGATTTCGAAAAGAAGTTCATCCGCGCCGAAACCATCGGCTACGATGATTTTGTCACCCTGGGCGGCGAAAATGCTGCCAAGGACGCCGGTCGGCTGCGGGCGGAAGGCAAGGAATATGTCGTGCAGGATGGCGATGTGATGCACATCTTGCACGGCGCCTGACCAGAACGATGCTGACCCGCCGTGCCTTGATCGCCTCTGCGCTGGCTGCACCCGCTGCCGCGCAGGTGGACCTTGGTTTTGCCGATAACGGCCTGCGCCCCAGCACGCGCGCCTTTCCGCAAAAGGGCGAGATGATCCTGCAGCGTTCCAGCCCGCCGTTGCTGGAAACGCCGATCAGCGTGTTTGATGTCCATGATTTCACGCCAAACGACCATTTCTTCGTGCGCTGGCATTATCCGTTCCCGACTGAAATCGATCCGGCGAAACACCGGCTGCGTGTGGGCGGCCATGTCGGCAAACCGCTTTCGCTTTCGCTTGCCGATCTCGCCAAGCTGCCTCGGGTGGCCATCGCGGCCGTCAACCAGTGCGCCGGCAATGGCCGTGGCCTGTTCGCGCCGCGCATGGCCGGCGCGCAATGGGGCAATGGCGCGATGGGCAATGCGCTGTGGGAAGGGGTGCGCCTGAAGGATGTGCTGGCACTGGCTGGCGTGAAGGCCGGCGCAGTGGCGGTGCGTTGCGGCGGGCTGGATGCGCCAGTGGTGGAGACGGCGCCGGACTATGAGAAATCACTGCCGCTTGATCACGCGCTGTCCGACGATGTGTTGATCGCATGGGGCATGAACGGCACGGCCCTGCCGCTGCTCAACGGCTTCCCGCTGCGTCTGGTCGTGCCGGGCTGGTATTCCACCTATTGGGTGAAGATGCTCGACAGCATTACCGTGCTCGACACGGCAGATGCGGGCTTTTGGATGGCAAAAGCCTATCTGCAACCCGCCAATGCGCTGGCCGATATCGCGCCGGGTGGGCCGGCTGGCCCGCGTGCGCCGGTGAGCGTGATGCGACCCCGCGCCATCATCACCAATATCGCCGATGGCGCCAAGCTGCCGCCGCGCAGCTTCACTCCGGTGCAAGGCGTGGCGCTGGGCGGCGACCATGGCGTCAACACCGTGGAGCTTTCCGCCGACGGTGGCCGCAACTGGGTGCCGGCGCAACTGGGGCCGGATCATGGCCGCTACAGCTTCCGCCGTTTCCGGGGCGCGCTGGCGCTGGGGCCGGGCAAGCAGATCATCTTGGCGCGTGCCACCAATGCCGCCGGGGTAAGCCAACCGCTGAACCAGAACTGGAACCCGTCGGGATACAACCGCGCCGGCGTCGATCCGGTGCGCGTGGAGATCGGCTGATGCGCCTTTTGCTTGCTCTTGCCGCGCTGGCGCTCGTTGCCGCTGCGCCGCCCACGAAACGGCTGGCCGTCGATCTGCCCGATGCCGAAGGCCT
>NZ_JANPML010000168.1:0-7499 GCF_031422795.1 Sandarakinorhabdus sp. | reverse complement strand
GATACGGACATAATCGGCGATCCACTGGCCTTCGGCAGCCTGTAACGCCGAGGCGACAACCGCAAAGCGGGGAAAGAAGCCCTTCGACTACAGGCTGGCGACAAACGCGTCATACGCGGCCTTGTCCATCAGGCCGTCCAGTTCCGACACGTCGGACAGGGTGAGCTTGAAGAACCAGCCTTCGACTTCCGGCGCGCTGTTGACCAGCGACGGATCGTCGGCCAGCGCTGCATTGGATTCGGTCACCGTGCCCGACACCGGGGCATAAACGTCAGACGCCGCCTTCACCGATTCGACCACGGCGGCTTCCCCGCCCTTGGTCACGGCGCGGCCGGCATCGGGCAGATCGACAAACACCACGTCGCCCAGCTGGCCCTGCGCATAATCAGTGATGCCCACGGTGGCTTCACCGCCAGCAACGTCGATCCATTCATGATCCTGCGTGTAAAGACGGCTCATTTCTTGTCCCCTTCCCGAACATAATTTTTTTGCTTGAACGGCATCGGCACCACGGTGGCAGCGATGCGCTTGCCCCGCACTTCGATCTCGAGCGCGGTGCCATCGGCGCTGTGGGCGGTGGCGACATACGCCATCGCAATCGGCACATTCAGGCTGGGCGCAAAGCCGCCCGAGGTGAGCACGCCCACTTGGGTCTCACCCATCCACACGGTCGCGCCTTCACGCGCCGGCATGCGGCCTTCGACACTCAGGCCAACCCGCTTGCGCGGGGCGCCGTTGAACAACTGATCGAGCACCCGCGCCGCGCCGGGAAAACCGCCTTCGGCCTTGCGGCGCTTGGAAATGGCAAAGCTCAGATCGGCTTCGATCGGCGTCGTTTCTGGATCGAGATCATGGCCATACAACGGCAGGCCGGCTTCAAGCCGCAGCGAGTCGCGCGCGCCCAGCCCGATCGGCTTCACTTCGGAATGCGCCAGCAGGGCTTCGGCCAAGGCTTGCGCGTGCGCGGCTGGTACCGAGATTTCATAGCCATCCTCGCCGGTATAGCCCGAACGCGTGATGCCCAGTTTGATGCCGTTCCACAGCCAGCGCGCGCCCGCCATGAACTTGAGATCGGCAAAGGCCGGCTGGTCTTCGCTCTCGGGAATGAGGTCGAAACGGCTCATCACCGTGACTGCTGCCGGGCCTTGCAGCGCCAGCAGGGCGTGATCGATCATGTGGTGCAGGGCAATGCCCGCCGGCCGCCGCGCTTCCATGTGGGCGATGTCGGCGGTCTTGGTGGCACCGTTCACCACCAGATAGAAATTGCGGCCGGTGTTGGTGACCATCAGATCATCAAGGATACCGCCATTATCGGCCAGCAGCAGCGAATAGCGTACGCGGTGCGGCAGCAACGCCTTGAAATCACCGGGCGCGAGGCTTTCCAGCCAGTCTGCCGCGCCGTCACCTTCCACCAGCAACTGCCCCATGTGCGACACGTCGAACAGGCCGGCTGATCCACGTGTCCACAGATGTTCGGCGATGATTCCTTCAAACTGGATCGGCATGGCATAGCCGGCAAAGCTCACCATACGCGCGCCAAGACGGCGATGCAGCGCATCCAGCGGCAATGTTCTCAGATCGTTATCATCAGCCATAGCGGCACCCCGGCAACAGTTGCGGTTCGGCCCGGCCTTGCAGCCATTTGCCAAACCCGTTTCCCCCACTGTCGCCAGACCTGAGAGCTTTGACCGGACGCGCTCGTGGAGCGCAACCGGCTTACCCCTTCGGTGGGGCACGGATATGACATCCGTACCCGCTTTCCAGAGTGTCGCTGATACGCCGGCGCGGTCCGTTTTGCCTGAGAGATTCCGGGGGCGGCTTGCTCCTTCGGCGGTGGAAGTCGACTGTGAAAGTCTTCGGCCACACTCTCCCGCGCGCGGCGCCGGAGTTGCCCCCGGCGACCACTGCCGATTGGGCGAAGCGCGCGCTCAAGTCAACTGCGCGCATGACCACCAAGATGCCGCAACCCTGCCAGCCGGCAGCCGTATTTACAGGGCATGATTGCCAAGCGCTTGCCTCTGATTGTCCTGCTCGTGGGGCTTGCGCTGGCGTTGACCATCAACCGGGCCGAAGGCGCGCGGCCGTTGGCGGCGCAGGCCGAACCGGGGTCGTCCGGTCGCTAAAACCAGCCCGGCTTATTTGGCGATGTTGTAGGCCAGCGCGCGATCATCCAGCTGAAAGCCGAGCAGCACTTCGAAACTGGCGGCGCGCAGGGCCGCGCGCACTTCGGGATCGGCCATCGGATCGGTGGCGGCATCCAGTTCGCCTGGCCGGCGCTTGCGGTTGATCTTGTCGAGGATGGCCTGCGGCACGGCGGCCGCAGTGCGCGACACGGCGGCGGTGGCCGTGCCCTGGGCCACGGCCCGTTCCTGGCCGGCGGCAAAATTCACCGCCACCTGGGAAATCTGCTTGGCGTTGACGATGTTGCCGGCCTGCACAACGGCGGCAAACACCGGCAGCATGATCTGCCGGGCCTGGGCCGCATCCGTGCGCCGCACAATCACATCATAGGTGATGCGCGACACGAATTGATCGCTGGTTTCGGCGCATTCATCGCGCACATTGGTGATGGTGGCGACGGCTTCCATATTGGCAGCGTCGGCAACGGCGCCTGCCGCAGCCGGCCGGAACAACGTTGTATCGCCGACATAGGCCGCCACGGCCACCGCCGGGCACGAAGACCGCCGCACCACCAGCGGATTGCGATCACAGCCGGCCAGCAGCAGCGCCGGCACGACAAGCGCGGCCAGAGCGATGGAACGACGAAAAGAGCGGTTGCTACTTGGGCGGATCATGCCCCTCTCCTATGGGGCAAAAGGCGTCACCGCAAGCATCAACAAAATGTGGCGCGGCCGAGTCCGATGGCGTATCAGCCGGGGCATGAGCACCCTTGCCCCCGCCATGGAAATCGGTTCGGCCGCACGACCGGCATTAAATGTGCTGGTTGCAGCGCCGCGCGGCTTCTGCGCTGGCGTCGATCGCGCCATCCATATCGTTGAACTTGCCCTCGAACGCTGGGGCGCCCCGGTGTATGTCCGCCACGAAATCGTCCACAACAAGTTTGTGGTTGATAGCCTGAAGGCCAAGGGCGCCATCTTCGTCGAAGAACTGGATGAAGTGCCGGACGGCGTGCCGGTGGTGTTTTCCGCCCACGGTGTGCCCAAGGCGGTGCCGGCCAAGGCCGAAGAGCGCGGCCTGACTTATGTTGATGCCACCTGCCCGCTGGTGTCCAAGGTGCATCGTCAGGCCGAACGGCTGGTTGCCGGCGGCTGCCACATATTGTTCATCGGCCACCAGGGCCACCCGGAAGTGATCGGCACCTTCGGCCAGGTGCCGGATGGCGCCATGACGCTGATCGAAACGCTGGAAGATGCGCGACGGGTACAGCCGCCGCACCAGGGCAAACTCGGCTTCCTGACCCAGACCACGCTGAGCGTTGACGACACGTCGGACATGGTGGCCGAGCTGAAACGCCGCTTCCCGGCCATCGAAGGCCCGCGCGGCGACGACATCTGCTATGCCACCTCAAACCGTCAGGCGGCGGTGAAGGCGATGGCGCCCCGCTGCGATCTGGTGCTGGTGATCGGCGCTGCCAACAGCAGCAACAGCCAGCGCCTGCGCGAAGTGGCGGAACGCGAAGGCGCCCGCAGCTGGCTGATCCAGCGTGCTGCCGAAATCGATTGGGCCTGGTTCGATGGTGTGACCACCGCCGGGCTGACCGCCGGCGCATCCGCCCCCGAAGTGCTGGTGCAGGAAGTGCTGGCCGCGATGAACGAACGCTTTGCTGTCAGCACCGAGAATATCACCACGGCTGTCGAAGAAGTGGTGTTCAAGCTGCCGCGCGCGCTGACCACGTAATCCCAGCGTCATGGCCGTTTACACCCCGGTCAGTGCGGCCGATCTGGCGGCGTTCCTGTCCGCTTACGATGTAGGCACCGCAATCAGCTTCAAGGGCATTGCCGAAGGCGTCGAGAACAGTAATTTTCTCGTCGACACCACCGCTGGCCGCTATTTCCTCACCCTGTATGAAAAACGGGTCGATGCCGCCGATCTGCCGTGGTTCCTCGCGCTGACGGCGCATCTGGCGGGCTGCGGCCTGCCGGTGCCGCGCCCGATCACCGATCGTGACGGCGTTGCGCTGAAGTCGCTCAATGGCCGTCCGGCCTGCTTGATCGAATATCTTTCCGGCGTATCCGTCACCGATCCCACACCGGTCGAATGCCGGGCCGTTGGGGAAGCCTTGGGCAAATTGCACCTGGCTGGCGCACATTTCACTGCTGTGCGCGAAAATGCGCTGGGGCCAGCGGCCTGGTCGCCGCTGGCAGCGCGCTGCGCTGGCCGCATGGGCGAAATCGATCCCGCCTTGCCGGCTCTGGTTGATGCCGGGCTGGCTGCCACGGCCAATTGGCCCGCTGGCCTGCCGCGCGGCACCATCCATGCCGATCTGTTTTGCGACAATGTGCTGATGCTGGACAGCAAAGTCAGCGGCCTGATCGACTTCTATTTCGCCTGCACCGATCTCATCGCCTATGATTATGCTGTCACTCATGCCGCCTGGTGCTTTTGCGTCGACGGCACCACCCATGTGCCGGCGCGGGCCGCGGCCCTTTGGGCTGGCTATGCCGAAGCACGCGGGCTGAACGCCGCCGAAACGGCCGCCCTGCCGCAATTGGGGGCCGGCGCAGCGCTGCGCTTTACCCTCACGCGGGCGTTTGATTGGCTGAACACGCCAGCTGATGCGTTGGTGACCCGCAAGGATCCGATGGCCTTTGCCCGCCGGCTGGCCTGGTATCTGGCAGCGACACCGGAGATGATGCTTGGCCAGTGAACCGCCGCCTCCTCAGGTCGAAATCTTCACCGATGGCGCCTGCAAGGGCAATCCCGGCCCCGGTGGCTGGGGCGCCATCCTGCGGTTTGGCGACCGCGAGCGCGAAGTGAACGGGGCGCAAGCTCACACCACCAACAACCGCATGGAATTGCAGGCGGCGATTTCAGCGCTGAACACCCTCACCCGCCCCTGCACGGTCGATCTCACCACCGACAGTGTTTATGTGCGCGACGGCATTTCGAAATGGGTGCACGGCTGGCAGCGCAACGGTTGGAAAACCGCCGACAAGAAACCGGTGAAGAATGATGATCTGTGGCAGGCGCTGCTGGCCGCCGCCAAGCCGCACCAGGTGCGCTGGCACTGGGTGAAGGGCCACGCCGGCCACCCGGAAAACGAACGGGCCGATGCCCTGGCCAATGCCGCGATCACCGCCATGAAGAACGGCGCCTGAACGATTGATGCTATTGCCAAACAATAGCCAATCGGCTTTTTGATACCCATGTCAGCCGAACAACAAGCCACGGGTCTCAACGCCCAGCTCATCAAGGTGTGGACGACGTGGGGGGCACGGTTTCTGCCGTTCTCCGATGTCGCCAGCGCCGAACTGCCGCTGTCGCGCCTGCTGCGGCTGGCGCTGATTCAGGTCAGCGTCGGGATCAGCCTGGTGCTGCTGGTCGGCACACTCAACCGCGTAATGATCGTTGAACTGGGTGTGCCGGCGTCGCTGGTTGGCGTCATGTTGGCGCTGCCGCTGCTGGCTGCCCCGTTCCGCGCGCTGGTCGGTCACAAATCCGATACGCACAAATCGGCGATGGGCTGGCGGCGCGTGCCCTATATCTACATGGGCACGATGATCCAGTTTGGCGGGCTGGCTTTCATGCCCTTTGCGATTCTGGTGCTGTCTGGCGCGCAGCAGGCCTATGATGAACGCATGTGGCTGGGCATGCCGGCTGCCGCGCTGGCGTTTTTGATGGTGGGCGCCGGCATCCACATCACCCAGACGGTGGGCCTTGCGCTCGCCACCGATCTCACCAAATCCGAACAACAGCCCAATGTGGTGGGCCTGATGTATGTGATGCTGCTGCTGGGTTCGATTGCGGCGGCTTTGTTCTTTGGCTGGGTGCTGAATGATTTCTCGCAGGCGCGGCTGATTCAGGTCATCCAGGGCTGCGCCGTGGTCACCGTCACCCTGAATTTCGTGGCGCTGTGGAAACAGGAAACGCGAATTCCCAGCCGATTGCGGCCGCAACAGCTCACACCAGATCCGACCTTCCGGGAAAGCTGGGACCTGTTTGTGGCCAAGGACAAGACGCTGCTGCGGCTGGTCGCCGTCGGGCTGGGCACCCTGGCCTTTTCGATGTCCGATATCGTGCTGGAACCTTATGGCGGCGAAGTGCTGAATCTGGGCGTGGGCACCACCACCATGCTTTCGGCGCTCACGGCGGGCGGCAGCCTGATCGGTTTTGCCTATGCCTCCTACATCCTCAGCCTGGGCGCTGATCCGTTCCGCATGGCCAGCCTGGGCGCGTTCATCGGCGTTCCGGCCTATGGCCTGATCATCATGGCCGCCGGTTCCGACACACCGGAACTGTTCACGCTGGGGGTGCTGCTGGCCGGGCTGGGCACGGGCCTGTTTGGCCATGGCACGTTAACGGCAACCATGCAGCTTGCACCCAAGGCCCAGGTAGGCATCGCCATGGGCGCCTGGGGCGCGGTGCAGGCCACATCGCAAGGCGTTGGCGCGGCGATCGGCGGCGGCATCCGCGATGTGGCGCGCGGGCTTGAACTGGGGTTGAATGTGGCCCCCAAGGCCGAGGGTTATGTGCTGATCTTCGGCCTTGAACTGGCGCTGATGCTGGCAACACTGGCGGCGATGTGGCCTTTGCTGCAGCGCGACACAGCAGATTGATGCCGAAGCCGCGATAATGTTCGGCCAACGCCGCTGCAAATCCGCGCCGAATCGCAACCACACATGAAAAGACCGGCGCTCCCTTGCGGAAACGCCGGCCCTTCGTTTCAACCCCGGCCACGCCGGAATTGAGGTTTATTGTGCAGCCGGAGCAGCTTCCATCGGAGCGGCTTCCATCGGCGCAGCTTCCATCGGCGCAGCGGCGGCAGGCGGGGCTGCGGCAGCTTCAGCAACCGGAGCGCCGCCCTGCAGGAACGCCTTGTACCATGTGGTGTTGTGGAGGACCGCCAGGTGCACCATCAATGCGGTGCCGGCGACCCAGACGAGGAAAAACAGCGGCAGACCGACGCTGGGGTTGACGTAGAGCCAGATACGACCTTCGTTCATGTGCCAGACTCCCCTAGATTACTTCAGCCACGGCGTAAGCGCGTAGGCGAGAATGTGAGCCAGAATGGCGGTGGCACCGTAAAGACGGGTGCCCCACTTCAAGCCCTCGTTGATTTCCAGTGCTTCCTTCTCGGTCAGCCCTGTCGGATAGACCTTCGTATCATCAGCCATGAATAACTCCCTTCCCGTTCGGAAAAATCGCTGGCTCAACCGCCCCGGCTCTCCCGCCTGTTTGCCGGATTGGGTGAAATGAGCGCGACCCAGTCCTTGCTGCCACAACCCGCCGATGGGCCGATCCGCGAACGGAACGCGACAGGACGTCGCAGCAGAATCGTTCTTAATCAAACTGTCGCATGTGTCAATCTGTCACCGTAT
>NZ_JANPML010000167.1:0-2681 GCF_031422795.1 Sandarakinorhabdus sp. | reverse complement strand
GGCATGAACACCGCACCCACTTCCTTGCCGGTCTGCTTGTCATAGGCGCGCAGCATGGCACCGCGCGGGCGATCATCGGTGCGGGTGAACTGGTTTTCACCGGCGATCACCACGGATTTCGTGACCAAAGTGCCGATCTGATACGTGGCCTGGCCGGTACGCGGAATGCCGCCCATCGCCTTGATCGTGGGGTGATTGCGCACAAAATCCGGCGTTTCACCATGGGCGATCTGCCATTTGATCGAGCCTTGGTTCACATCGATGGCGCTGATCGTGCCATAGGGCGGCTTCATCAGCGGCAGGCCATCCACGGCCAGACGCGGCGGGCCGGCATTGCCGCTGCCGGGCGCGGCCGCGGGGGCCGGGCTGTCGGCACCGGCGCCTTCGCCCGGGCCCTTGATCATCACCACCGGCTGGCCGGCAACGCCCACCACCAGCGGAATATCCGAAAGGCCGGCGGGTGGCGGCAGCAGGCCGGTCGATGAGATGCAGGTGCCGCAGGCATAGACATAGGCGATGCCAGTTTCCGGATCGAAACTGCCGCCCGGCCAGTTGGTGCCGCCCTGTGCCCAGTTGTTGATCACCCCGAATTTCGCCTGCGTGGAGATGATCGGCGGCGTGTAGACCGGCCCCAGCTCATAGTTGCTGGCCAGTTCCAGCGCCTTTTTCTTCAGCTCCGGCGTGAAATCGATCAGATCGGATTCCAGATAGCCGTTGCGGCTGTACACCGGCGGCTTGGTCGGCATCGGCTGGGTCGGGCTGTACCATTCACCGGGCACCTTGCCCTTGGCCACTTTCACTTCCTTGATCGGCCACACCGGCACGCCGGTGGCACGATCGAACACATAGAAGAAACCCTGTTTCGACGGCAGGCCAACCACCTTGCGCGGCTTGCCGTCCACCGTCACGTCCATCAGCAAGGGCGCGCTGCTGTTGTCGAGATCCCAGATTTCGTGATGGATCAGCTGGAAATGCCAGCGCCGCTCACCCGTCTTCAGGTCGACCGCCACCAGGCTGTTGCCGAACAGATTGGGGCCGGGGCGCTTGCCGCCAAAAAAGTCTGATGTGGGCGATTCGACGGCGAGATAGGCCAAGCCCAATTCCTCATCGACGGAAACCTGCGTCCACACGCCGGTGTTGCCGTTCACATCAGCGGATTTGTTCAGCCAGGTATCATAGCCGAATTCGCCGGGCTTGGGCACGGTGTGGAAGGTCCACATGCGTTTGCCGGTGCGCACGTCAAACGCGCGCACATAGCCCTTGGTGTTGTTGTGGGTTTTCGGCGTGAAGCCTTCGCGGAAGGCGGCGCCGATGATGATGCTGTTGCCCGAAACTGCCGGCGCGGAGTGAACGCCGACTTCGCCGGTATCAAGATCGCCCAGATCCTGATCGAAATCGGTTTTCAGATCGACAACGCCGTTGGTGCCGAACTCCGGGTCAGGCCGGCCGGTGTCGGCATCGAGCGACACGAGACGATAACCGATGGTGACATAAAGGATGCGGCGCCGGGTGCCGTCGGTCCAGTAGGACAGGCCGCGGCCGGACAGGGCGCGCGGGCTTTCGGCCGAGCGCTTGCCTTCGTGCATGGCATATTGCCAGAGCAGCTCGCCAGTGGCGCCGTTCAGCGCGACGACGGCGCGGCGGGTGCCGCCGGTGGTGTAGATCACGCCATCAACCGCCAGCGGCGTGGATTCCAGCTTGTATTCCGGCCGGCTGCCCAGAATGTCGGTCTTGAAGCGCCAGGCGATTTCCAGATCGTTGAAATTGCCGGCGTTGATCTGATCGAGCGGCGAATAGCGGCTGCCCTTCAGATCGGCGTTGTAGGTCGTCCAGTTGGCGACACCGTTGGCGGTGCGCGCAGCGGCAACGCCTTCCTTGCCCGGCGTTTGTGCGCCGGTGGCGGTGGTGAGCAGCAGGGCTGCGGCGATCGACAGTGGCAGGGTGGAGATGATCTTCATGGTCTTGCCCCTTGTTTCTTGGTTCACGCCGGCATGGCCATGACTTTGTCGAGACCCGCCTTCAGGCTGGCCTTCTGCGCCTCGGTCAGCTGCGGGTAGGGCGTGCGCGCATACATCATCGGGCCGCCCATACGCAGCGACAGGACGTACTTCATCGCCGCATAGCTGTTCGCCCCCATATGGTGGTCGCGCATCACGGCGCCAGCGGCACGCAGATGGGCCAGCTTGGCCTTCCAGTCGCCCTTGGCGCG
Organism: Sandarakinorhabdus sp.; assembly: GCF_031422795.1. Classification (GTDB taxonomy): domain Bacteria; phylum Pseudomonadota; class Alphaproteobacteria; order Sphingomonadales; family Sphingomonadaceae; genus Sandarakinorhabdus. The sequence continues at coordinate 472 of NZ_JANPML010000167.1, read as the reverse complement.
ATACGCCTTGAACACGTCGGCGCTCTTGTCGCTGAACATGTTGCCGTCGGCCAGAATGGCACCCATGCCGGCTTCCACCGCCGGGATCAGGTTGTTCGACGTGCCGCAGCGCATGTTCAATTCGGGAAAATTCTGGAGGAACTGGGCAAAGCCTTCGGAATCGCCCGACGAATCCTTGATGCCGGCCAGGTGCGGATATTTCATCAGGTTGCGCAGCAGATCGATGGTGATCGACACCTCCGACGTGCCGGGGATGTGATAAAGATTGATCGGGATCGACACCGCTTCAAACAGCTTGGTGTAATAATCGGTCAGCCCTTCGGTGGGCGGCTGATTGAAATAAAACGGCGGGATGACCAGCAGGCCATCGGCGCCCACGCTTTGCGCGTGCCGGGCGATGTCGATGGTCTCCACGATGTTCGACGTGCCGGGGCCGACCATGATGTTCATGTTGCCCTTGTGCTGCATCGCC
>NZ_JANPML010000166.1:0-3371 GCF_031422795.1 Sandarakinorhabdus sp. | reverse complement strand
GCGGCGCTGGTGCTGGCCTATGCGATGATCGGCATCGGCGTCGGCGCGGCCGGCACGTCGCTGCTCGCCCTGCTGGCGACGCGCACCGCCGAAGCCCGCAGGCCAGCAGCGGCCAGCCTCACCTGGATCATGATGATCGTCGGCATCGTCATTTCAGCGGGTACGGCCGGTGCCTTGCTCGATCCGTTCTCGCCCACGCGGTTGCTGCAGGTTGCCGCTGGCGTGGTGGCGGTGGCGTTCACGGTGACCTGCGTCGCCGTGTGGGGCGTCGAAGGCGCGCCAGAATTCCGAGAAGATCGGGCCGAGGAAAAGCGTGAGGCCGCCCCGTTTGGCGAAGCGTTGCGCGGTATCTGGGGTGATCCTCTCACCCGGCTGTTCAGCGTCTTCGTGTTCTTTTCCATGCTGGCCTATTCAATGCAGGATCTGATCCTGGAACCGTTCGCCGGCCTGGTCTTCAACATGACGCCGGGCCAATCCACCAGCCTGTCGGGCGTGCAGCATCAGGGCGTGCTGGCCGGCATGATCCTGGTTGGCGCTGGCGGCCATGCCTTTGGCGGGCCAAAGGGACCGGCGGCCGGCATGAAGCTGAAACGCTGGATCGTCGCCGGCTGCCTTGCATCGGCACTGGCGCTGGCCAGCCTCGCGATGGCAGCGCGGGCCGGGCCAGGCTGGCCGCTCTCAATCAATGTCGCCGTGCTGGGCTTTGCCAATGGCATGTTTGCCGTGGCCGCCATCGGATCGATGCTGGAACTCGCCGGGAGGGGCGGGACGGGACATGAAGGCATTCGCATGGGCTTGTGGGGCGCGGCGCAAGCGGCGGCGTTCGGTATCGGCGGCTTTGTCGGGGCTTTTGCGGTCGACCGGCTGCGGGCCACGCTACAATCCGACGCACCGGCCTTTGAAATGGTGTTTGCGGCAGAATCATTGCTGTTTCTGCTGGCGGCCATCATCGCTTTGCGGTTGAATGACCGCATGGACAACAACCCGGCGGGCAGGCCCAAACATCAAGAGGCAGTTGCATGACCGATGTGTTCGATTTCGTGGTGGTGGGCGGTGGCCCGTCAGGCGCGACGGCGGCCAATGATCTCGCGCTGGCCGGGCACAAGGTGATGCTGCTCGACCGCATGGGCCGCATCAAGCCGTGTGGCGGCGCGGTGCCGCCGCGCCTGCTGAAAGACTTTGATGTGCCCATCGAACTGTTGTGCACCACGGCCAACAGCGCCCGCATGATCAGCCCGGCCGGCCGCGAGGTCGATATGCCGGTGGGCGAAGGCGGCTGGGTCGGCATGGTCGATCGCGACGTGTTCGATGAATGGCTGCGCGCCCGCGCCGCAACGAATGGCGCTGATCGCCGCGACGGCAATTTCGAGGGGCTGGAGCGCGAACCCGACGGCAGTGCCGTGGTGCTCTATCGCCCCAAGGATGCCGAGCGCGGTTCTGAACCGCTGCGGGTGAAGACCAGGATGCTGATCGGCTGCGATGGCTGCAACAGCGCCGTCGCCCGGGCGGCGCTGCCTGACGAGAAACTGCCTTTCGTGGCGGCCTATCACGAAGTCGTGGACAGCCCGCCCGAAGGCTTTCGCGGCTTTGCCGGCGATCGCTGCGATGTGTTCTATCAGGGCAAGCACAGCCCGGATTTCTATGCCTGGGTGTTCCCGCATGGGTCGAAGACCAGCATCGGTACCGGCAGTGCCGTGCAGGGCTTTGAATTGCGCAAGGCGGTCGCTGCCCTGCGCGAAGAACTGGGCATGACCGAAGACACCTGCAAGACGGTGCGCGTTGAAGGCGCGCCCATCCCGCTGCGCCCGCGCAAGAAGTGGGACAATGGCAAGGATGTCGTGGTTGCCGGCGATGCGGCGGGCTGCGTGGCGCCGGCCAGCGGCGAAGGCATTTTCTATGCGATGACCGCCGGCCGCGAAGCCGCCAAGGCCGCCGCCGAAGCGCTGACCAGCGGCGATCCGGCCAAGCTGGGCCTGGCCCGCAAGCGTTTCCTGAAGGCCCATGGCACGGTGTTCCGCGTGCTCGGCATCATGCAATGGTGGTGGTATCGCAGCGACACGATGCGCGAAAAATTCGTCAAGCTGTGCATGGACAAGGACATCCAGCAGCTGACCTGGGAAGCCTATATGAACAAGGAACTGGCGCGCAAGAAGCCGCTGGCCCATGTGAAGATCTTCCTGAAAGACAGCGTCCAGCTGATCACCGGCATCTTGTCCGGCGGCGGCACGCGCGAAGGTGACAGCGCCGGCAAGCGGTCGAAAGTCTGAACGGCGAGACAATGAAGCAAGGCGGCGCCGCATAATGTCCAGATTTGCCGATTCGCCCTGGGTGCTGCCGGTTGGCATTGCCGCTGTGGCCGCCATGATCACCGCTGCCGTGGGGGCCACCATCACCGATATCGGCCCCTGGTATCAGGCGCTGAAGCAACCTGACTGGGCGCCGCCAACCTGGCTGTTCGGCCCGGCCTGGACCGTGATCTTCGGACTGTGCACCATCTCGGGCGCCACCGCCTGGCTCGCCGCCCGCACCCCCACCCAGGCCGAGAATGTCATCGGCCTGTTTGCGCTGAATGGCATCCTCAACCTGTTGTGGAGCTTCCTGTTTTTCCGCCTGCACCGCCCGGATTATGCCGCGCTGGAAGTCGGCATCCTGTGGAGCAGTATCGCCGCGCTCATCGTCGTGCTGTGGCGCTTCTCCCGCCCGGCCTCGGCGCTGCTGCTGCCCTATCTGGCGTGGGTGAGCTTTGCCGCGATCCTGAACCGCGCCATTGTCGAGTTGAACGGGCCTTTCTAGGCGCGTCGCTATTCCGGCTTCAGCGCCGCCGCCGCTGCAAACGGCCCCACTGCCAGCGCCACCAGACTGGCCGCCGCCAGCAGCCGGAACGCGCCGGCGACATCGCTGCCGACACCGAAAATCAGCACTGGCAGCGCCAACGGCAGCACGATCAGCCCGGCCAGCGCGCCGCCGCCCTTCAAGCCGGCGGTAAGCGCGGCGGCGACAACGGCAAGGCTGGCTAGCGCCGGCGTGCCAAGCGCCAGGGCGATGGCCAGCCGCGTGCCATCGTTGGCAGACAGGCCGAGCAGCACGCCCGCCACTGGCAGCGCCGCCAGCAGCGGCACCGCAAAACCGATCCAGTGCGCGATGATGCGCGCCGCGCACACCAGTTCCAGCGCGATGCCGCGTGCGATCAGTTGATCGATGCTGCCATCCTCCACATCGGGGGCCAGCAAGGTTTCCACCGGCAACAGGCTGGCGAGCAGGGCCGACACCCAGATGATGCCCGGCGCGATGCGGGCCAGCAGGCGGGCATCGGGGCCAACGGCAAAGGGAAACAGTGCGGCGGCGAGCACGAAGAACATCACCGGCAGCCA
>NZ_JANPML010000165.1:0-5950 GCF_031422795.1 Sandarakinorhabdus sp. | reverse complement strand
CAAAGCAACTGGTAACGAAGCCTTTACCTCGAATAATATTCGAGAAGAAAAACTATTCGTTAACCGGATGTATCGAAACGCTGATACATCCGGTTCGATCTGCTGCTTAATCCGTATTGGTGTGGAAAATGTAAACGCGGCTATCATTTTGTGCTGAACCCTCATGAACTGTAATTCTCATGATAAGGAACGATAAAGCTGCGTTAAAAATTCCCTACATTTGTGCCTGAAGCAGAAATAAATACGACCGCGCCCGGCCAGCCATGACGGGCTGGCCGGGCGCGGCCGTTCGGGTAATTTCAGATCGCGGTCAGGCGGCGGCGCTGTGTGCCAGGGCTTCGCGTTCGGCCTTCAGGGCTTCGGCGATTAGAAACGCCATTTCAAGGCTTTGGCTGGCATTCAGCCGGGGGTCGCACTGGGTCTGATACCGGGCGCCCAGGCCCTCATCGGAAATGGCGACGGCGCCGCCGGTGCACTCAGTCACATCCTGTCCGGTCATCTCCAGATGGATGCCACCGGCATGGGTGCCTTCGGCCCGATGGACGGCGAAAAATCCGGTCACTTCGGCCAGAATCCGGTCAAATGGGCGGGTTTTCAGGCCACCAGCGGCCTTGATCGTGTTGCCGTGCATCGGGTCACAGCTCCACAAAACATTGCGGCCCTCCCGAGTCACGGCGCGAATCAGGCGGGGCAGGTTGGCTTCCACCTTGTCATGACCGAATCGGGCGATGAGGGTGATTCGGCCCGGTTGATTCGCGGGATTCAATGTGTCCAGCAAACGGATCAGATCGTCCGCCTCCAGGCTCGGACCGCATTTCAAGCCGAGCGGATTGCCGACTCCGCGCAAAAATTCGACATGAGCCGAGCCGGCAAAGCGCGTGCGGTCGCCAATCCACAGCATATGGGCCGAGGTGTCGTACCAGTCGCCGGTCAGGCTGTCCTCCCGCGTCATGGCCTCTTCATAGCCCAACAACAGCGCTTCGTGGCTGGTAAAGAAGCTGGTGCCCTTCAGCTGCGGCACCGTTTCCGGCGACAGGCCGATGGCTTCCATGAAGTCCAGCGCCTCACCGATCCGATCGGCCAGTTGGGCATATTGTTCGGCCCAGGGCGAACGGGCGGCAAAATCCAGGTTCCATTTGTGCACCTGGTGCAGATTGGCATAGCCGCCGCTGGCAAAGGCCCGCAGCAGGTTCAACGTGGCCGCCGACTGCATGTAACCGCGGACCATGCGCTGCGGGTTCGGCGTGCGCGCTTCAGCCGTGAACGCGATGTCGTTGACATTGTCGCCGCGATAACTGGGCAGCGACACGCCATCGATTTCCTCGAAATCCCCGGAACGTGGTTTGGCAAACTGGCCGGCCATGCGGCCCACCTTCACCACCGGCATCTTGCTGGCAAAGGTGAGGGTAACCGCCATCTGCAGCAGCACGCGGAACGTGTCGCGGATGGTGTTGGGGTGGAAGTCGGCAAAGCTCTCGGCGCAATCGCCACCCTGGAGCAGGAAGGCATTTCCGGCCGCCACGTCGGCCAGACGTGTGGTCAGATCACGCGCCTCGCCGGCAAACACCAGCGGCGGATAGGAACGCAGCTCGGTTTCCACCGCCTGCAACGCCGCGACGTCGGGATAGGTGGGCAATTGCCGGGCTTCGTGTTGGCGCCAGCTGTTGGGGGTCCAGTTGTTGGTCATAGCGCAGGTGCTTTGCGGCAAATCATCAGGGTGAGCAAGTCACCGCATCAGCACCAGTTCCTCGCTCAACGTTGGGTGCAGGGCCTTGGTGTCGTCAAACTGCGCCTTGGTCAGCCCGGCCTTCACTGCGATGGCGACGGCCTGCAGGATCTCCGGCGCATCCGGGCCGATCATGTGGGCGCCCACGACGCGATCCGTGGCGGCATCGACAACCAGTTTATACAGCGCGCGTTCGTTGCGGCCGGCCAGCACATTCTTCATCGGCCGGAAATCGGAGGTGAAGATCTTCACTTCGCCAAAGGCGTTGCGGGCCTGGGCCTCGGTCATGCCGACGCTGCCCAACGGCGGGTTGGAAAACACCGCCGATGGAATGGCGTTGTAATCCACGTGCCAGTTCTTGCCGCCATACAGGCGATCGGCAACGCTGTGGCCTTCGCGGATGGCCACCGGGGTCAGTTGCACCCGGTCGGTCACGTCGCCCACGGCATAGATGTTGGGCACGTTGGTGCGGTTATCGACATCAACGGCAATCGCGCCCTTTTCATTCAGCGCGACACCCGCATCCGCCAGCCCGAGGCCGTCGACATTAGGCACCCGGCCCAGCGCCCACATCACCACATCGGCATCCAGCGTCTTGCCGTCGGTGAAGTGCAGGCGCAGGCCATCTGCAAGTTTTTCAACGCGCTCGAGTCGGCAATTCAGCTTGAAGTTCAGCCCCTTGGCCAGGCTGATCTGCAACAGCCGATCCGAAAGCGCCGGTTCCCAGCCGCGCAGGATGGTGTCGCTGCGGTTGATCAGGGTCACGTCAACGCCGAGTTCGTGGAACACGCCGGCAAATTCGGTGGCGATATAGCCAGCGCCAGCGATCACCATGCGTCGCGGCAGTTCGGGCAGGTGGAACACCTCATTCGAGGTGATGCCATGTTCGGCGCCGGGCACATCGGGCAGATAGGGCCGGGCGCCGGTGGCGATCAGGATGGTGCTGGCGGTGTAGCGCTGGCCATTCACCTCCACCGTGTGCGTATCGATCAGCCGGGCGTGGCCGAGCAGGGTGGTCACCTTGTTGTTGTCGAGCGTGTCCTGATACAAGCCGTTCAGCCGATTGACCTCTGCCCCCACATTGTCGCGCAGGGTTGGCCAGTCGAAGCGCTTGCCCTCGATGTGCCAGCCAAAGCGGCGAGCGTCTTCCAGGTCCTCGGCAAAGTGCGATCCGTACACCAGCAGTTTCTTGGGCACGCAGCCGCGGATGACGCAGGTGCCGCCAACGCGAAATTCCTCCACCACCGCCACGCGCGCACCATGGCCAGCGGCGATGCGACTGGCGCGCACCCCGCCGGAACCGGCACCGATTACCAAAAGGTCGAAATCATGGCTGCTCATGGGCCCGGCATAGGGCAGGCGTGCTGACGGCGCCAATCGAATTCACTGGTAAGGGCAATCGATCCGTTCAACCGACAACGAGTGTCCAGCACAGCAACGGGCCGTCGTCTGGATCGTCGCGGCGGCCGGTGCAGACAAAGCCGTTGGCGATCAGCGCCTGCTGTGATGGCTGGTTGGCCGCGCCGGTTTCGGCCGCGACGGTTGCCACGCGCCGATCCTGACGGGCCCAATCACACAAGGCGCGCACCGCTGCTGTGGCATGGCCGCGCCCGCGTCGGGCCGGTGCGATGCCATAACCAATGGTGATGATGCCGTTGGCCGGCGGCTTTACCAGCGACAACAGCCCGACAATTTCGCCGTCTGCCACCACCAGCCAGGCCGCCGGATCAAAATCCGGCCTGATGCTGCCGGCAAGGTCGCGCAGCATCGCCACTGTGTCGGGCGTTTCGATGCCGCCATCGGGCAGGCCGGCTCCGGCTGGCGCCAGGCCCTGCGCCAGACGATCCAGATCGGCGGCGCCGGCGGCTTGCAGCACGGCTGCGCTCACGCCGAAAACTGCCACCACAGCAGGCCGATCACTGCCCCGAACTGCAGCCCCGAAATCAGCAACAGCGACTGTTTGAAACTGTCCTTGGACGATTTGTGGCGCAGCTGCTTCATGGCGTACCAGGCAGCCGGCGTGCCGCCCACCAGCGCCCATCCCAGCAGCTTGGTTTCGGCAATGCGTTCACGCGAACGCCCAGCCACTGCCCGGCGTTTGTCGAGGGCAAACATCGCCCAGGTGACCGCGTTGATCAGCGCCAGACCCAGCATCAGCAGAAAGGTCATGCCGGGGCCGGGAATGACCAGCAGCGCCGGTGCCGGCGTATCGGCGGGCACGATTACCCGCTCTGGCACCGGGTCTGGCACCGGGCCTGGCATTGGCGCCTGCTGCGGTTCGGGCGCACGTTGAGCCAAGGATTGTGGCGCAACAGGCTCTGCGGCCTGATCGTTGCAATCGAGCGCGGCATAGCGCGGTTCGGCAAGGCCGGAGGCGATCATCGCACAGCTGATGTTCACCGTGCCTGCCGTGCAATTGACGATGGCGCGGCCATATGTATCGGTATCTTCCTGCACGCACTGCAATGTCTTGCCGCGGGTCAGGCGGCGCAATTGGTCGCGCGCGGCAAAGGGATCGCCATCCACACAGCGACGGCCCGGCCGGCAGGCGCCCGGCATTTCGGGAGCATCGATGCCTTGCAAACGCATTGCGCCGCCCAGGTTGGAACAACGCACATTGTCGCCATCATGATGGCTGGGGTTTTCGCAGGTAAAGCTGGCAGCGGCGGCCAGGACGATCAGGGGCAAAGACATGGCCCATGTTTACCGGCAGGCCTGACAATCGCAAGCGTGGCGCAAGCCAGCGCAACCAGTATCAGCCGGCGATCCACCACCAAAGCGCGCCGATGAGCAATCCAATCTGAATGCCGGTGATATTGAGCAGGCGGGGCAGCAGCGCTTCCTGCTGACGGCCGGCGTGGCGGGTCCACAGTGCTGTCCATGCGGCGGGTGAGGCGCCGGCAGCGGCCAGGCCCAGGAACAGCCAGGGATCCAGCCGGTCCATCGGGGCACCCCAGCGCGCGCGCGCCGGCCAGCGTTCATGCGCCAGTTGCAACAGCGCCAGATTGGCCATCGCCATCCACAGGCCGATCATCACCATGGCGCCGGCCACAGGGAGCGACCACGGCGTCTCTTGCAGCGCCACCCCGTCCATCACGACCGTTGGTGCGGCTGGCAATGATCGTGCCGGGTTCGAATCGCCCATATCGAGCGTGATGCGAGCGTTTGCCGGCAGCGCCTGCGGCAGCCCGCCGGGCAGAACACCCGGTTCATAGCGGGCGGATTGCAGCAAGACCGGGCGGCGGCGAACCGTGGTTGTGCAGTTGCAATCGCCGGCCGTCCTGCTGGGCACGGCATGGTTCGACGCCAGCATGGCACAGGAAATATCGGTGGAATCGATCCGGCAGCGGGCCAGCACGCGGCCCCTGTTGTCGGTGCCGGCTGTTTCGCATGCAAGGGGTCGCCCCATGGTCAGGCCGCGCAACGCTTCGCGGGCGGCAAAAGGATCACCAGTGGGACAGATTTCGCCGGGAAGGCAGGTCGCCGGCATTGCTGGCGTATCATAGCCCATCAACCGAACTAAGTCCGGACGATTGGCACAACGCACCGTGCTGGCGTTGTCGTGAACCGGAGCCAGACAGGTAAAACTGCCCAGCAACGCCCCTGCAATGATTTCCCCCGCAAACATTCTTGAACGCCAACACCCCAAACTGTGCGTGGAACGGCGCGAGTAAACACTCGAATCCGTCGCCCCTGGTTCGGTGACCCTATGTCAACTGACCACACTGCTTGCCGCCCAGCAGAACGCTGGTTGCGAAATCACGATCATCTGCGCTGTGGCTCGGCTCCCTAGGCTGGGCCAAAGACACAGATGATCGTGACAGGCAGTTGATTTCCCGGTCACGCAGACCCACCCGAGCCTGCAGTTGCCCGAAAAATCGAAGGCATCGCTGCTGCACAACCGCTGGTTCCGGTCCGGACTGAATGGCAGCAACCGCCGCGATCCAGGCCGGCGCCGGCACCCGTTTTGCTGGCTGTTCCGCGAGCGGAGCAATCAGCGCCACGAGCGGCGCACAACATGGGACCATAGTGGTACAATTTTACAATTTGGCAAGTAATTTGACAGCGAGATGCCGCATTATCTGCGCGCACACAGGAGGCCGCCCCGTTCCCCTGAATTTGTGAACGGTATCAGAATGCTTGGCCACAGCACCACGATGTTCGACTCGGCCCACGCCCCGGCATCAAGGGCGGCCGGATACCGTTTCCCGGTTGCCGATTCGG
>NZ_JANPML010000164.1:0-13915 GCF_031422795.1 Sandarakinorhabdus sp. | reverse complement strand
TACATCCGGGATCAATGGCGGCAAGATCGGCCTGTACGGCACCAGCGGGGTAACGCTGGCGGCCACTGCGCTGCTTGATGCCAGTGCCGATGGCTATGCGGCGAACGACACGCGCGCCGCGACCGGCGGCACCATCGAGATTGGCACCGCCGGCACCGGCAGCATCGTGGTGGCGCCAGGCGCCCGGATCGATGTGGCAGCCCGACGGCCGGGCATCCGGCTGATCGAACAGTTGCGCAAGGATCCGCTGACGCTGAGCGACACGCTGACCTACAATTACGCCCAGTCCGATACCGGCGGCATCGTGGCCTTCCGGGCACCGGTGCTGCTCAACGTAGATGGCGAACAGACCGTCGAAATTCGCTATTCCGGCACCATCATCGGTGCCCGAGAAGTCAGCGTCGAAGGCTATCGCACTTATGAACTCGGCAGCATGGCGCGCGCCAGCTGCGCCAATGCCGATATCTGCAAGAATGAGGCCGGCCAGATCGTGCTCGACCTCAATGCCGAAGCGGCGATCGGCAACCTGCCATCCACCAACCGGCTGGCTTCGACCATCTCCGGATCAATTCCCGATTTCATCCGCAACTTCGACCTTTCGGCATCGAACGCCGGGCTTGGTGCACTGACCAGCGCCGACAATTTCCGCGCCCGGCCGGGCGTCCAGCTTGAATATGTCGGCGATATCGTGCTGGCATCGAACTGGAATCTTGGCGCGGCCACGGTCAATGTGGCAGCCGCGTTGGCCGATGAGCTGCTGGCGCCGTCACCGCAGCTGGGCAACGGGCTCAATTATGTCGTGCCCGGCGCTGAAGCCCAATTATACTACGGCGAGACCGCACAGGGCGTGCGCTATACCGATTTCATCTATCGGGTCGGCGGCCGCGCCGATCGTGAAGCCGGGGTGCTGACACTGCGCGCCGGCGGCACTCTCGACATCCGCGGCTCGATCACCGACGGCTTCTTCAATTTTGCTGACCAGACGGCACCTGAGTATCTCAGCTTCCAACTGGGCGGCGGCGATCGCGGCTACCGCCCGGCATTCAACGTCAGCTGCGGTGGTTTCTCCATTCCGTGCGACAATGTCTTCACGCAATTCTTCGTCACGGACAGCGCCACTCCGCCGGCCAGCACCCCCGACGACCCGCTCATCAGTATTTCGGTCAACCGCCTGGTACGCGGCAGCGACAGCGTGCCCAGCCTGGGCAACCCCATTGCCCCCTACAGCGCCGCCGCCAACAGCCCCGGCGCATTGGGCCTGCAGGCGGAGGGCGCCGGTGATCCGATCGGCAGCGCCGTGGTGGCGCCCTTGCTTGACGGTGGCAAGGCTGCCGCGTCGTTCAGCCTGCGCCTTGTCGGTGGCGCCGCCGCCGATGGCGCGCTGACCCTGGCGGTCACCGCCGATCCACTGGCGGTTGCGGCATCTGCCGTTGGCAAGGTCAGCGTCTCCGGCGGGTCGACCTATCGTGCCGCGCCGCTGATCGTCCCGCAGCGCTACGCCGGCGACCTTGAACTGAGCAATCGCGATCCCAATGTTGGCGCGACCTTCTCGGCCGCGCCATCGGCGCTGCGCGACCTGCTCGAACAGAATATCGTCGTCCTTGATGGGTCCAGCTACACGCGGCTGACGCTTACGGGGGCACCCACTGCGGTGCGGATCTTCCTGGTCAACGCCGCTCGGGATTATATCGCGGCCAACAATATTCCGGCCGATGAATATCAATTCTTCGGCCCCCCCGCCAGCCCGACTATCCTGGCAGCCCGTTTCGATCTGATCGCCGCCATTCTGCAATCGGTCAGCAGTGGCTTTGCCGACCGCATCGGCACCAACGGGTTCACTTATGCCGCGCCAGCCCCAGCGTCAGGGACGCCCCTCGACAATCCCAATATCGCCACCCGCTCGCTGGTGCGCACGGGCACCGGGACGATCGACATCGTGGCGGCAGGCGACATCGACCTGACCAATGGCCGCGCCGTGTTTCGCAACGAGGACGGCCGGACCACCGGCAGCGGCGCGCCCGCGTCGGCACAAGTCGGCGGCGCTGCGGTCTATACCGTCGGCCACCGCGTTGACCTGACGGCGCAGCGGGGCACCGATGCGAATGGCCAGACCCTGGCGATCGATCCGGCCTTCCCGGCGGCACCGACGGCCACAAGCAGCTTCCAGCCGGCAATACCCGGCGTGCTCAACCAGAATGCGGTCTATGCGACCGGCGGCGGCGATATCCGCCTCGTGTCGGGACGCGATGTGCTGGCGCGCCGTGACGCTTGGAGCGAGGCCTTCCGCGGCCAGGTTTCCGATGGTGTACCTCGCAATGCCAATGCCGGCGCCGATACTCAGCTGTGGCGGGTGATCACCACACCGGGTGCCGCCGACCGATTCAGCCTCGTCACCAACATCCAGGTCAACCCGCAGCTGTTCTCGACCGGCGTCGGGGCCTTGGGCGGCGGGTCGGTGCGTGTCGAGGCGCAGCGCAATATCTCCGATCTGACCGTGGTTTCCGATACCAGCCTCACCACGGCGCTGGTCGGCACTGTTGGCCAGGCTGGCAGCGACCGTGCGCTGGCGCTGATCAGCTATGGCGGCGGCAATGTCGATGTCCGCGCCGGCCGCAACCTGCTCGGCGGCCAGCTCGATGTCGCCTCGGGCACGCTGGCCGTCACCGCCGGCAGCGCGATTGCCAGCGCCGGGCGTCTGCGGCTGGCGGGAACGACCGCGTCGCCCAGTGCGGCGCTGGAGGACAATCTGCTCCGCATCCGGGTGGCCGATGCCACTGCCGATATCAGCGCCCGCGGCGCACTGACGATCGCTGCCATCACTTCCACCGATGGCCAGGGCTTTTTCAGCCAGGCCGCTGGCGTGTCGCTGCTGGCCAATGGCGACCTTCGGTTGACCAATGCCGGCAAGGGCGTGCTTTCACCGTTCACGATCGGCAATGATGCCAACCCGAACGGCGCACCGGGTGCGCTGCTGCCCGGCACGCTGTTGGCTGCCACGCTCTTCGGCGATCTTGATCTGTCGGCCGGCGTCGGCAGCACCGCGTTGGTGCTGGTCCCAAGCCCGGTCGGCCAGTTGAAGCTGTTCGCTGGCGGCGATATCGTCTCTGCCACGCTCGCCATGGACGACGGCGATCCCTCGCTCACCCCCGGCCCGCTGTCGGCTGCGACCCCGGCAACGCTGGCTGACATCAACCTGCGCACCCCGGGAACCCGGCTGTTCGGTTTCCCGGTCATCCTGCCCAACACCAGCGACGCCGAGCGGCGATTGTTGCACAATGAACGCGCCACCCATGCCAACAACCCTGAACCGGTGCGCATCTTCGCCGATGGCAACATCAACCAGCTCACGCTTGCTCTGCCCAAACAGGCCCGGATCAGCGCCGGCGGCGATATCATCGACATGGTGTTCATCGGCCAGAACCTGAACCTTGGCGATGTCACGCGGATCACCGCCGGCCGCGACATTGTCGCATCGTCGCGCGTGCTACCGGTGTCGACCGGAACGGGATTTGCCAATCTGCCCGTCCTGCAAGGCAACAATTTCGTGCTGGGCGGGCCGGGTACTTTGTTTGTCGAAGCCGGGCGCGATCTTGGCCCCTTCTTCAATTCGGCGACGATCCGTCAGGGTGATACCAACATCAGTTATGCCGGCGGCATCCTGACCGTTGGCAACGATTATAATCCCTGGCTGAAGCCTGATGGCGCCAGGCTGTTCGCGGAATTCGGGGTGGGCAACGGCGCCAACTATGACGCGTTGCGTACCAGCTATGTCGATCCGGCAAATGTCGGGAACCTGGATGGCGATCTGTTCGTTCAGGCGCTTGATTCCAACGGAAATCGTGCGCCGGATCGCAGCAAGCCGGTCTATGCCACCGCGCTCGTCGGCTGGCTGGTCGAAAACCAGCCCGATGCCATCGCCGCCGCCTTTGGCGCGCCGATCAACCTGACCGATGCCGATGTGCTGCCGCTGCTCGCCAGCCTCGACGCCGGGGTTCGCACCCAGTTCCTGGCCGATCTGCCCTATCTGCCGATCGGCGGCGGGATCAACAGCCCGGTGGTGGCGATCGACCGCAGCAATGCCGCGGCGCCGGTGCTGATCACCGGAGCGGCGGTGGCCACGACGCCGAACGGCCAGCGTACCAATATCAGCGGCAGCACGCTGGTCGGCTGGCTGGCACAGAACGCGCCGTCGGTGCTGACGACTCAATACCGGCTGACCTCCACCGACATCAGCCGCGCCTATGCCCAGTTGGCGGCGCTGCCGCCACTGGTGCAGCGACAGTTCCTGCTCGATCGCGTCTATTTCAACGAACTTGCATCGCCGTCGCGGCCCGATGGTGCGTCATCGCAGCAGTTTATCCGCGGCTATCGCGCCGTCGATCTGCTGTTTCCCGGCGCCAACGGTTACACCGCCAACGATCTGGGCGGCACCGTCAACGGCGGCACGCGGGTTCTGACCGGCAATCTTGACCTGCGGCTCGCGACGCTGGAAACGCAGCGCGGCGGCGACATCACCATCCTCGGTCCGGGTGGGCGCGTGCTCGGCGGCTCGGTCGTGTCGACAGCCGCGCAGGCAACGCGGCGCGGCGCCGAAGTCGGCCCAGGCATCAGCCTGTTCCAGGGCTTCCGCCGCGCCAGTTTCAATAATGCCCCTGCCATCCGCATCTTCGACATTCCCCGCGGATTCGAAGGCGTGCTGACCCTGCGCGGTGGCAGCATCCGCGGCTTTACCGACGGCGATTTCCTGCTCAACCAGAGCCGGCTGTTCACGCTGGCCGGCGGCGATGTCACGCTGTGGTCGTCCAACGGCGATCTCAACGCCGGCCAGGGTGCCAAGACGTCGGCCAATAATCCGCCGGTTGTGGTGCGGTTCGATCCCAATGGCGTCGGCACGCTCGATCAGGCCGGCACCGTTGCCGGGGCCGGTATCGCGGCGCTGCAGCCGGCCGGCGTGGACAAGGCACCCGATGTCACGCTGATCGCGCCGGTTGGTACGGTCGATGCTGGCGATGCCGGCGTGCGGGCCAGCGGCAATGTCTTTGTGGCTGCAGCGCGCGTCGCCAATGCGGACAATTTCAAGGTCGGCGGCAGCGCCTTTGGCAATATCGGCGGCACGATCGTCGATACCGGTGCCGCTGCCAGCGCCAACGCGGCTTCAGCAGCAGCGGCGCAGGCGGCAACCGCAGTCAATCCGTCGGGCGGTAAAGCGGGCGACGATCGCGCGCGGATTTCGGTGGAAGTGCTGGGCTTTGCTGGCCGCGCCGACGACGATCCGTGCAACCTGCCCGCGAACCAGCGTCCGGCGAACTGCCCGGTGATCTCCCGCTAAAATCGCTTGCAGTTGGGCTGAGCCGCTCATGCCGAGTTTGTGGAGGCCGGCACCGCAGTCTGTACGTGCCTCGACAAGCTCGGCATCAGCGGGCTCAGGATTCTACCCACGAGCAATCAACTCTAACGGACGCGTTGCGCTGGGCGTGTTGCCGGGCGATCAGTTGGCATTGCTCGACAATCGATCACTGAATGGCGCTTTCGGCATTGTTTGTCGCTGCTGCATGGCGACCACGATGGCCTGGCGGCGCGGTGTTTACATTTGCCAGCCGGCAGACGTAAAAAAGCGGCCCCGGATTGCTCCAGGGCCGCCTCTCTTGATTGTCGCTAAGGTCGTGAGGTGATCAGGCGCCTTGCTTGGTGGCGCAGATCGTCACGTTGCCTGCGGTGGTCGCACCAGCACCCGTCGGGGTGGTGGGGATCTTGTCCTGGATCCACAGGTTGAGCAGGCCGAGGCTGGACGCCGGGTTACCAACCGTACCGAGCTGCGCCGAGCGCTTCAGGAAGGTCTCGGTGATCGCCGTGCGCCAGGCTGCCGGGAGCGGCGCGAGGCCGTTCTTGGCAAAGATGCCTTCCACGGTATCGCTCACGACCGTTGCAGGACCAGTCTGGTTGTTGTGGTCCTTGGGCGACTTGCCGACCTGGAAGGCGAAGAAGCCAGCCACGGCACGACGGCGTTCCGGCGTGGCATAGCAGGTGTAGAGCAGCGCGTTGGACGTTCCGATGATCGGATAGCCCTTGGTCGGCGCCGCGTTGGCGACCGACTTGTCAGAGGACTGCACCCAATCCAGCGGGTTGGCACGGTTGCCATAGGCGGCCGGGCAGGCAGTCGCGTTGTTGCAATAGGCACCAGCGGCACCCTTGGACTGCGGCGGCGACACGGTACCGAAGGCAGCGATGGCCTGCGCG
Source organism: Sandarakinorhabdus sp. (assembly GCF_031422795.1). Classification (GTDB taxonomy): domain Bacteria; phylum Pseudomonadota; class Alphaproteobacteria; order Sphingomonadales; family Sphingomonadaceae; genus Sandarakinorhabdus. The sequence continues at coordinate 7,678 of NZ_JANPML010000164.1, read as the reverse complement.
GCGATAGGTGCCGAGAAGGTGGTGCCGATGCCATTGACCTGCAGGCTGGCGGTGTTCAGACCCAGCGTGTTGGCTTGGTTGAAGATGGTCGCCGGCAGGGTCTGTTCCGGGCTGACATAGTTGATGCGACCATTCTGGGTGCGGTCACCAGGGGTGGCCGACGGATCCGGATGGAAGGCAGTGGCCAGCGCGACGCCATCGTTGCCGTTGGAAACGGTGAACAGGCCGGCGACTTCGGTGCCGGTCAGGACGCCGGTGCCCTTGTTAAAGAAAGCACCCGACAGCGAGTTGGTCGGGCTGATGACACCAGCAGCACCAACGTAAGCCGTGCCGGTAACGGTGGTCACACCGTCATAGGGCAGGCGGTTTTCGGAGTTGCCGAACTTGTTGGTGATCGCCACCGGAGCACCGGTGCCGCCAACGCCATTGGCAACCGACAGGCCGGTGCACTGCGCCGCAATGGCGCGCGTGAACAGCGAGGTGGTGCCCGAGGTTTCCGAACGGCCAACCAGGACGATCGGCACGTTGAACGCAGCCGAATCGGCCAGGTCCTTGTTGACGACGGTCGTCGGCAACTGGTTCCAGTTGGTGATGACGCCATTGTAGATGCCGCAATATTGCGCGCGGGTCAGCTTGAGACCGCCCGAATTATCGGCGCGGGCGCCGGAGACAATACGGAAGCGATATTCGGTGATCGAACCGTCGCCGGCGCGAACCTTGGCATAGACCGGGCTGTAACCGACCGCAACGTTGGTGAGAACGACCGGCACCTGGATCGGCGGGCCGAACAGGTTGGCAGCGGTATCACCAGTAGCGCCGTAGCGGCCGAACGGGTTGATCAGCGTGGTGTTGTAGGTGGTGATGTTGCCCGAGCTCAGCGCGGTTTCCGAAAAGCTGTACTGATGACCGTCAGCACTGACATAGGCCGGGAAACCAGCCGAGAAGTTGAAGTTCGACGAAACGCGGTTGTTGAGGAAGGAGACGACGCCCTGGCCCGAACCGGTCGACAAATAGCGGGTGGTGATGTTGGGCTGCACCATGCGGGGATCGGCGAAATTCGGCGAAACGAGCGGCGTGTTGGCCGTGTTGCCGGCGCAATTGAAGCGGTTGCCGATGGTTGCCGTCACGCCCTTGGCGTAGTTGAAGTCGCCCAGCGAGACCGAAGCCTGCGGCGTGCTGCCGGAAGCGCCAAAGCCGAGGTCGTTCTTGATGCCGTAGCAGTCACCGGCCTGGCGGGTGACGTTCTGCACCAGCGTGGCGCCGGCGCCGACGATGGTGGCGGACGGGAAGGCGCTTTGGGCCTGCACGGCGCCAGCGCTGATGGCGCTGATCGCGGCACTTGCCGCGAGAAGGGTAACCTTATTCAGTTTCATGATCAGAACTCCTGGTGGTTGACGTTGAAACACTTGCGCGGGTTCGCTATTTGGACTCAAAATTTTGTCCAAATCTGTAGTGAACACGAACAACAGAGAAAATCTGCGTTCGCATCCGGAATTTTCAATGTCTGCTGATTTTGAACAAAATGAAACACAAGGCCACCACAATCATGGAGTCTTGGTGTTTTATTGTTGAATCTATCAAGCTGAAAATAAATACGTTGCATTGACGTATAGAGCGAGTGCGTTTCTCCCCAAAAGAGCCAGGACGCTCTTCCATCTCCGACTTTATCGCCGCGAGGTGACGATTTTATGATGGATTCAACAAAATCTCGACACAATGGACCGTCTTCGAACAGTAACAAAGGTGACATATAAATGTTGCATTCGGCATTTATACCTCGGATGTCCCCGGTCTAGACGGCGGCAATAGGCTGCACTCCTGAAAATTGCCGCCCTCTTCTGCCAGTGGAGCTACCGAAAATTTGAGCGTTCCCGGCGCCTTGCAACTCGCTCCGCCGCTGCTTTCCGATCCCGGCACGGCGGCCGCAGCCGCACGAATCCGCACCGAAGAGCCCGAAAATGTGGCGTCGCTGGCCCGAATGAGCGGCCTGCTCGGGGCGGAAGCCCTGGCACGGGCCGAGCTTGTCGCCCACGAAACCGGTGAACGGCTTGAGGCCGTGCTGACCAGGCTTGGCCTGATTTCCGAACAGGCACTGGCCGATGCTTTTGCCGCCGCGACGGACCTGCCGGTCTTGAATGCGGCCGACTTGCCGGCGGCACCGGTCGCCGCCGAATCGCTGTCGGCGGCTTTCCTGCGCGATGTTCACGCGCTGCCGGTGGCAATCGACTCCGGCGAATCCGGCCAGGTTATCGTCGCGCTGGCCAATCCGCTCGACCGCTTTGCCGTATCGGCGCTGGCCTTTGCGCTGCGACGCCCGGTACGGCGCGCGGTGATTCGGGCCAGCGATCTCGAAGCCGGATTCGAACGCCTGTACGGACGCGATTCGGCGCTGGCCGGCGGGATCGACCTCGATGCGATGGCCGACGAAGCCGATCTCGAACGGCTGAAGGACATGGCCAGCGATGCGCCGGTGATCCGGGCCGTCAATCGCATCGTCGCTGCCGCCGTGGCAACCCGAGCTTCTGACATTCATATCGAACCGACGGACGATCGGCTGGCCGTACGCTTCCGCATCGACGGCGTGTTGCAGGAACAGGAAGCGCTGCCGGCCGCGATGCGGATGGCACTGGTGTCGCGCATCAAGATCATGGCGGCGCTCAATATCGCGGAAAAACGCCTGCCGCAGGACGGCCGCATGCGGCTGGCGGTGCGCGGCAATGAAATTGACCTGCGGGTGGCAACCGCGCCATCGATCCATGGCGAAAGCGTGGTGCTGCGCATTCTCGATCGTTCGAACCTGGCGCTGGATTTCGCCAGCCTGGGCTTCGATGCCGATCTGAGCGCGAAACTGTTGCCGATCCTGCACCGGCCGCACGGCATCGTGCTGGTCACCGGCCCGACGGGCAGCGGCAAGACAACAACGCTATACGCCGCCCTTGCCGAGCTTAACACCGCCGACCGCAAGCTGCTGACCGTGGAGGATCCAATCGAATATCGGCTGCCGGGTGTCATCCAGACCCAAGTCGCCCCCGGCATCGGCCTGGGCTTCAGTGCCGCGCTGCGATCGTTCCTGCGGCAGGATCCCGACGTGATGATGGTCGGCGAAATTCGCGACATCGAAACAGCGCAGGTTGCTGTGCAGGCGGCGCTGACCGGCCACACCATTCTTTCCACGCTGCACACCAACACCGCCGCCGGTGCCGTGACCCGGCTGATCGATATGGGCGTTGAGCCCTTTCTGATCGCCTCCTCGCTGAACGCGGTGCTGGCGCAGCGGCTGGTGCGCCGGCTGTGCCCGCATTGCCGGGTGCCGGCGCCGGTGCCGCCGGAACTGCGCGCCACGCTTGGCTCGCATCTGGCCGCGACCGATAGCGTGTATGCAGCGGTTGGCTGTGAAGCATGCGGCGGCAGCGGTTATCGTGGCCGGGTCGCGGTGCTCGAACTGCTGATCATGGACGAAACGCTGGCCCGCCTGGTGCTGCAGCGCGCCGAAGCCCGCGAGATCGAGCGTGCCGCCGTCGCATCGGGCATGCGATCCCTGTTGCGCGACGGAATCGCCAAGGCCAGGGACGGGCTGACAACGCTCGAAGAAGTCCTGCGCGTCGCGAACGACGGCTGATCGCAATGGCCATTTTTCAGTATCGCGCCGTGACCGCCGGCGGAGCGCGCGCATCAGGCCAGCTCGATGCGCCGAGCCGCCATGAAGCCGTGGCCCGCCTGCGCGGCCAGGGGATTTCGCCCATCGAGATTGTCGCCGCGCCCGCCGTGACGGCAGCTCGCAGCATCGGCGAGCCCAGCCAAAAGGCGCGCACAGCCGTGACCAAGATGATCGGCGAACTGGCGGTGCTGGTCGGCGCCGGGCTTTCATTGGATCGTGCGCTGGCACTGGCCATTGAAAATATCGAACATGCAGCGACCCGGGCCGAAGTTGTGGCGTTGCTGGGCGATGTTCGCGAAGGGCGATCGCTGGCCCAGGCGATGGCGGCGCGGCCGGGGCTGTTCCCGCCGATGGCCCAGGCCATGGTAGAGGCCGGCGAGGCCAATGGCCGGCTGGGCGAGGCTCTGCAGCGGCTGGCCGAAACCCGGGACCGCGCCGAAGCGCTGCGCCAGCTGATCGCCACCGCCATGATCTATCCGATCGCGCTCTCGATCCTGGCCGTCGGTGTCATTCTGCTGATGCTGCTGTTTGTCGTGCCGCAGTTCGAAAGTGTTTTTGCAACCGCCCCCGGCGAGCTGCCGGCCGCATCGGTTGCGGTGATGGCGGCCAGCCGGTTTTTGCGCGAACAGGGATGGCTGCTGCTGATCGCGCTGGTGCTGGTCGGGCTTGGCCTGCGGGCTGCGCTGCGCACGCCATCGGTAAAGGCGGTGGCCGACCGGCGGCTGCTGCGCCTGCCGCAGATCGGCGCCCTGATTGTCCACGGCCAGACCGCCCAGTTCGCGCGGACGCTTTCGGTGCTGGTCGATGGCGGCGTGGCGCTGCCCCAGGCCATGGCCATGGCGCAGCGTTCGCTGACCAACGCGCATCTTTCAGAAGCCGTTGGCCGCGTCGCGGACAGCATGAAGGAAGGCGGCGGCCTGTCGGCGCCGCTGGCGGCGGCGGGGGTTTTCCCAAGGCTGGTGCTGGGTTTCTTCCGCACCGGCGAGGAGACATCGCAGCTTGGCCTGATGCTGGGGCGGCTGGCCGATGTGCTCGATGCCGATGTCAGGCTGCGGATCCAGCGGCTGATCGGCTGGCTGGTGCCAGCGCTGACCATCGTGATGGGCGCGGCCGTCGCCGGCATCATCGCTGCAGTGATGACGGCCATCCTGGGCTTCAACGATCTCGCAGTGGGACAATGACAGTGGAAAACGCGACGATGACGGCAAAGATCCGCAAGACCGGCACCGGCGAAAGTGGCTTCACGCTTCTGGAACTGCTGGTGGTGCTGGCCATCATGGGCCTGCTGGCGGCCATCGTCGGGCCGCAGGTCATCCGCTATCTGGGCAGCTCGCGCTCGCAGACAGCCCGGGTCCAGATCAAGAACGTGGCGGCCGCGCTTGAACTCTACCGGCTCGACATGGGCGGCTATCCGTCGCCGGAGCAAGGGCTGGGCGCGCTGGTAAAGGCGCCGGCAAGTGCGCCGATGTGGAACGGGCCTTATCTGCCACAGGCCGCCAACCTGCTCGATCCCTGGGGCCAGCCCTATCGTTTCCTCGCCCCCGGCAAGCATGGCGAGATGGACGTTTACACCCTGGGCTCAGACCAGGCCGAGGGCGGCACCGGGGAGGCCCGCGATGTCGGCAACTGGTGAAACATCAGGCTTTACCTTGCTGGAAATGCTCGTCGTGCTCACCATTGCCGGGCTCGTTGCCGGGATCGGCTTTCCGCGCCTGCAGGCGCAGATTGCCGCCCAGGAATGGCGCACTGGCGTGGCGCAGGTGCGCTCGCTGCTGCGCGCCGCGCGCGCTCAGGCAGTGCGCAGCGGCGGTGTTGTGGTTGTTGCCACGGCCGCCGATGGCCGTTCGCTGCGCATGACCAACGCCGACGCCCTCGCGCTGCCGAAATCGGTCGCGGTCGCGATGACCCAGTCGATCACCTTCCATCCGGACGGATCGGCGAGCGGCGGTTTGGCGGCGGTGACGAGCGGCAACCGCACGATGCGGATCGGCGTGGCGCCTGATACCGGCCTTGCCAGCGTGCGGCCGTCATGAACGGTGGCAACAGCCAGCGTGACGGTAGCGAACGGGGCTCGGTCTTGGTCGAGGCGCTGGTCGCCATCCTGATCGTCGTCGCCATGTCGGGGCTGTGGTTTGATGCGCTGGGCAGCAGCGCGCGGCAACAGGCCGATCTTGCGGACCGCCGGGCAGCACTGCTGGTGGCGCGATCGCAGCTTGCCGCCGCCGGGATCGTCGATCCATTGATTCCGGGCGAAACCAGCGGCAGCGATGCCGGTTTTGCCTGGCGCGTCGTGGTTGCGCCGTTTCCGGCGGCGGGCGAGGGCATCGAACAGGTCGTGGTTGCCGTCGGCCGTCCGGGCGGCGGTGACCTCGCGACGCTGCAGACCCTGCGGCTGGGACAATGACATGCGTAAGCCCGTCAGCAGCAGGCATGATGCGGGCTTCACGCTCGTCGAATTGCTGGTCAGCCTGGCGTTGCTGGCGATGACGGCCGTGCTGCTGCTGGCAACTCTGTCGACCGGTCAGGGAGTCGAACGCCGGGCCAGCGGCGCGGCAAGCGCAAGCGAATCGATCGCTGCCGCACACGGGCTGCTGCGCGATCGGATCGAGGCCATGGTCCCCGAAGCGATCTATGGCCCGGGCGATCCGATCGTTGAAATGCAGGGCGAATCCGATGTGATGAACTTTCTCGCCGCCCCTGCAGCCGCGCAGCGGCCAGCGCCGCCGCAACGTTTCCGGCTGCTGCTCACGCGGGCCGGCGAGCTCAGCCTGTTCAGCATCGATCCGTTGATCCAGGAAACCGATCCGGGCCTGCTCTCCGTTGTCGGCTGGTCGCGCGCCCCGTTGATCGGCAATGTGGCGCGGCTGGACATCACCTATTTCGGTGCGGCCCCGCCCGACGGCCTGCGGCGCTGGCGCAGCCGCTGGTACCGCCGCCCCGAACTCCCCGAACTGGTTCGCATCCGCATCGCCTTTGCCGCTGGCGACCGGCGGGTCTGGCCCGACCTGGTTGTGCGTCCGGCCGCAACGCTCAACTCCGCCTGCGTGATGGACCGCACCACCGGGCGCTGCCGCAGATCAGCCCAGTGACCGCGCCGGCTATTCTTGATGCCGATATGGCAACGGTCGCCCGCTGGCTGCGCAGCGGCTTTGCCTGGTGGACCGAGGAATTGCGCCTGATGGCCGCGGCCTTGCCGGGTGCCGGCAGCGGCAGCCGGGCGCTGGTGCTGGCGCATTTTGATGGCGAAGGATTCCTGTACTCGCGCCGCGGCGCCGCGATTGCGCGCGCCAACGGTCCCGTTGCCATCGTGCTGCCGGCCAGTGCCGCGTTGGTCCGCCAGCTGCGTCTGCCAGCGCTCGGCCCTAGCGACCTGCGGCGCCTGCTGGCGATGGATTCCGATCGCCTGCTGCCCTTTTCCCCTGGCGCCGCGTTGATCGCGCACGAAGCCGGCGTGGCGGGCAGCGATGGGCAGCAGCCCGTTGATGTTGCGGGCCTGCCGGTGTCGGCAGCCGAAGCGGCGATGGCGGCGGCGCTTGCCGAGGGGCTGGATGTACGCGCCCTCAAACTTGCCGAAGGCGATGGCGCGCGCTTTGATTTCCTGCCCGGCTGGGACCGCGCCGGCGCCGCGTCGGGGAATCGCGAGCGGCGCTTCTGGTGGACGGCCGTCGCCCTTGCTGTCGCCATCAATCTTGCGGCGCTGGTTGGCCGCGAAGTCATTGCCTTGAACGATATGACGGCGCTGGTCGAAGCGCATGGTCAGACGGCGGCAACGGCGCGGCTTTTGCGGGCCCGGGTGATCAGCGAGGATACAGCGCGCCGCGCATTGCTGGAACGGCGGGCAGCGCAGGATCCGCTGGCGCTGTTGTCGGCAATTGCCCAGGCGTTGCCCGATACGGTCTGGGTGCAGCGGCTGGCCTGGGATGGCCGCCAATTGCGGATCAGCGGTTACAAGCCGGGCAATGTCGATGTTGCCGGCCTGCTGCGCAAGTCGCCGCTGTTCACGGAAGTGCGCAGCGTGGC
>NZ_JANPML010000163.1:0-6833 GCF_031422795.1 Sandarakinorhabdus sp. | reverse complement strand
GAAGCCGTTGCACACCATGCCGGTGCCGCCGCCCACATTGCCTTCCGCCACCGGGCCGGGCCGGGCATTGTCCAACGCGTCCAGCGTGTCCTGCACGGTCACATGCTGGCCCGGCATGTCGTTCAACTGGAAATCGGCCGTCTCGGCCACCAGCGGATACCAGAAACCGCCACTGCGATGATCGGCCAGCCATTTGAAGGCGGCATCGCGCACCACGCCCACGCTGCCGGTGCCGGTGATCAGGATCGGCGTTTCCAGCACGCCGCCTTCTTCCACCCAGTGCGTGCCGGTCATGTCGCCATTGCCGTTGCCGGCAAAGAATCCGGCGAACACGCCGCGCCCGTCGATGCGCCCGCGCGGGAAGATCGCCGTCACCCCGGTCCGCACCGGGCCTTTGCCGCGCACCCGCGCGCCCTCACCGGCAATCAGCGTCTTGAAGCCGACTTCGACGCCGGCAACATCGGTGATGGCATTCAGCGGCCCCGGCGTGCCATCAAACGGCACCCCCAGATCGCGGGCGCGCGGGCTGGCGGTGGCGCTGCTGGCCAGGATCACGGCTATCAGGATCAGATGCTTCATGATGGTTCCCCCGTTGCTGGCAAGGCTAGCCCGGCGCAGGAGCCGGTGCAAATTTGACTTTTCTGCCCATTGCGTCCAAAGGGCCCACAACTCGATGGGCGCGTGATCGGAGCAACCAGCTCCAAGGCCCCACCCCCCAAGCTTGCTTCCCTTATCACGCGGGTTGCCAGTCAACCCTGGGTCTTTTGGCCCTCTCGGTTGGCATGGTGCCACCTGAGCGACTGATATTGCTGGAACAACACAACCATGAATTTCTCTGATCTCGCGCTTGCGGAACCGTTGTCGCGCGCCATTGCCGAAAAGGGCTATGACACCCCCACTCCGATCCAGCAGGCGGCGATTCCGCCGGCGCTGGCTGGCAACGACGTGCTGGGCCTGGCCCAGACCGGCACCGGCAAGACGGCGGCCTTTGCGCTGCCGATCCTCAACCGCCTTGCTGCCAATCCCAAGCATCGCCTGAAGCTGACGACCCGGGTGCTGGTGCTTGCTCCCACCCGTGAACTGGCCGCGCAGATTGCTGCCAGCTTCACCGCCTATGGCCGCTATCTGAAGCTGTCGGTGGCCTGCGTGTTCGGCGGCGTGCCGATCGGCCGCCAGGAACGCGCGCTGTTTCCGGGTGTCGATGTGCTGGTGGCCACGCCGGGCCGTCTGCTCGATCTGGTGATGAAGGGCGCTTGCGACCTTGGCCATGTCGAAATGCTGGTGCTCGACGAATGCGATCAAATGCTCGATCTGGGATTTGTGCATGATCTCAAGCGCATCACCGGCCTGTTGCCCAAGCAGCGCCAGTCGATGCTGTTTTCCGCCACGCTGCCGCCGTCTATCGAGGAGATGGCGCAGCGTTATCTGAAGAGCCCCGTGAAAGTTGCCGTGCAGCCGGCTTCCACCACGGTCGAGCGCGTCGTGCAATCGGTGATCCACGTTTCCCAGACGGAAAAGCTGGCGCTGCTGGCCAATCTGCTGGTGACCGAGGACGTGGTGAGCACCATCGTGTTCACCCGCACAAAGCATGGTGCCGATCGCGTCGTGCGCCAGCTTTCGGCGCACAAGATCGTCGCCGAAGCCATCCACGGCAACCGCAGCCAGGCCCAGCGCACCCGTGCGCTTTCCGGTTTCCGCACCGGCGAAGTAAAGGTGCTGGTGGCCACCGATATCGCGGCCCGCGGCCTCGACATCCCGGCGGTCAGCCACATCTTCAACTACGAACTGCCCAACGTGCCGGAACAATATGTGCACCGCATCGGCCGCACAGCGCGCGCTGGACGCGAAGGCCGGGCGATTGCGCTGTGTGCGCCCGATGAACGCCCGTTCCTGAAGGATATCGAGCGCAATATCCGCATGCAGCTTGATGTGCAGGCGCTGCCGCCCAATTTCCGCGATCTGGTCGGCCTGACCGCCAAGCTGATCAAGGCCAGCCCGTCGGCCGCCGAGCCGCCGCGTGAAGAGCGTGATTCGGGCCGTGGCCGCGGCGGTGCCCGTCCGGGTCGCGATCCGCGCGCTGTGGTCCACGCCGATGGCCGGGGCCCGCGCCGGGAAGGTGCCCGTGACGGCGGCGGTGGCCGCGATGGTGGCCGTGATGCCGCCCGTGACGGTGCCCGCCGTGAAGGTGGCTTCGGCCGCCCCGAAGGTGCGCGCCCGCAAGGTGCGCGGCCGCAGGGCCGTCCCGGTGGCGGCTTCGGCGGCCAGCGTTCGGGCCAGCGGCGCTCGCCTGCCGGTCGCTGAGGCCTGAACGGCTGAACAGAAAAACCCCCGCCAGAGCGATCTGGCGGGGGTTTTCTTTTTGTCCAGCTGGTGTGGCTCAGGCCACCGTGGCCTTCACGATGCTGCCGGGGCTGCGCGGCGGTTCGCCCTTGGGCAGCGCGTCGACAAATTCCATGCCCGACGTCACTTCGCCCCACACCGTGTACTGGCGATCGAGGAAGCCGGCATCATCGAACACGATAAAAAACTGGCTGTTGGCGCTGTGCGGCGCGCTGGTGCGGGCCATCGAGCAGACGCCGCGCACGTGCTTCACATCGTTGAATTCGGCCTTCAGGTCGGGCAGGTCGGAACCGCCGGTGCCGGTGCCCTTGGGGCAGCCGCCCTGGGCCATGAAGCCGGGGATGACGCGGTGGAACTTGACGCCATCATAGAAACCCTGGCGCGCCAGCGTGGTGATCCGTTCGACATGGCCGGGGGCCACGTCGGAACGCAGCTTGATGACGACATCTCCGCCGCTATCGAGAGTAAGGGTCAGGGTGGTCGGCGCGTCGGCCATGGGAAGACTCCATTTGGGGGAAACGCCACCCCCCTAGCCGCGAAGTGCGTGCGCCTCAAGATGTTCCCGCAGCGCTTCCGGCAGTGGCGCCGAGCCTGCGTCGCGGAGCCGGTGGACCATCACACTGTCACATAGGGCGATGCAGCTGCCGTTCTGGAAAGCCGCCAAGGCAGCAGTGAAGCTGCTGCCGCCGATGCGGGCGATGCCAAGGCCGATGGTCATTGGATCGGGAAAATTGCCTTCTGCCAGATAATCGATGGCGACATGAGCAATCACAAAATACGATTGCGTTCCGCTGGCTGCCGGGTTCAGCGGCCCATCGCGGTTGTAGCGCACCCGAGCGTCTTCAAACAGGCGTGCAATGGCGACATTGTTGAGATGGCCGTTGACGTCCATATCGGCAAACCGGGTTTGCAGCGTGATCTGGTGGGGGTAGTGGGCAGGCATCTGCCGACGCGGATCGGCCTTCATCGCAGCCGATACCGGATCGGCAGCGCCTTCAAGCCGGACACAAAATTGGCCACGCTCAACTTTGGTTCGCCGGCCAATTCGATTTCGTCCAGCCTCGGCAGCAGTTCGGCGAACAGCGCACGGATTTCCATGCGCGCCAGATGCAGGCCAAGGCATTGGTGGACGCCGTTGCCAAATGCGGTCTGCGGGTTGCTGGCGCGATCAACTTTGAAGCTGAAGGCGTCGTCGAACACTGCCTCGTCGCGGTTGCCCGACCAGTAGAACAGCGCCACGCCGTCGCCGGCCTTGATGGTCTTGCCGCCCACAACGGTGTCTTGGGTGCAGGTGCGCATGAAATGCTTCACCGGCGTCACCCAGCGGATCATCTCTTCGACCGCTTGCGGAATCAGCGACGGATCGGCCTTCAGCTTGGCCAATTCGGCTGGGTTCTGCGACAGCGCCAGCAAACCGCCCGAAGCCGTGCTGCTGGTGGTGTCGTGGCCGGCGGTGACGGTGATGGCGTAATAGCTGATGGCTTCCAGCATCCCGATCGGTTCGTCGTCCACCAGGCCTTGCGCGATCACCGTGGCCAGATCGTCACGCGGATTGGCGCGCCGGTCGGCCATCACCTCGCCGAAATAGGCGAAGAACTGCTGCACCAGCGCAAAGATATCCACCTGCGGATTGCCGGTGGCTTCCGGGCCGCCCAGGCCTTGCGTCAGGATGCGGCTGCGCGCCACCACGTCCGGATCCTGCGGGCCAAAGATTTCCTGCGTCATCTGCAGCATCCGGCCTTCGTCCGCTTCCGGCAGACCCAGGATCATCATGATGACGCGCAGCGGGTACCAGAGCGCGACTTCGTTGACGAAATCGCATTGGCCGCCCAGCGCCGCCATATGATCGACATGCGCCTTGGCGATGGCAGCAATCTGCGGTTCCAGCTTTTTCAGATTCTGCGGCATGAACCAGGTGTGGGTAATGCGCCGCAGCTTCATGTGCAGCGGGTCATCAAGATCGACCAGCGTGCGGAACAGGTGGGTGTCACCTGTGGTGTTCTTCACCCACTCTTCGGCCTCTACGGGTGAGATATAGGTGCGCTCGCGGTTGATGAAACGGTCGTTGGCCTTGGAGATGGCGACGATGTCGGCATGGCGGGTGATCGACCAGAAGGGGCGGAAGCCCTTGGGCTGCGTCCAGTGCACCGGGTCTTGCGCGCGCAGTTTCGTATAGGCTTTGTGGATGCTTTCATCGGCATAGGCGGCCGGGTTGACCAGCATGTCGTCGATGGTGTCGCTGTTGAAACCGGGGAAGGGCCCAGAGGAGTTTTCTTGCGCTGTCATTGCTGGCGTCCTCTTTCCTGCACGGCACCGCGTGCGGCTTCGACCTCGGCGGCGGAAACCTGCGAATTGACAGCGGTCGACCGCTCGGCCTCCAGCGCCATCGCTGCGCCGAACGGCAGTTCATAGCCGTCGTTGATCAGCCGCTTGTAACCCCGCGAAAAGCCCGGCGCGATGGTCGCCATGTCGTGGGCGAGCCTGGTGGCGGCGGCCACGAGTTCCTCTGCCGGCACAACCCGGTTGAGCAGGCCCCAGCGTTCCGCCGTGGCGGCATCGAGGAAATTGCCGGATAGTGACAGTTCGCGGGCGCGATACGGCCCGATCAGGCGCGACAGTTTCTGCGAAAGCCCCCAGCCCGGCATAATGCCCACCCGCGCATGGGTATCGGCAAAGCGCGCATGCTCGCTGCCGATCAGCACGTCGCAGGCCAGCGCCACTTCAAAACCGCCGGTGATGGCGACGCCGTTGATGGCGCCGATCACCGGCTTGCCGGTCTGTTCGATGGCCTTCACCGGATTGTCGTCGGCGGTTTCGGCATTGGCAGCAGACAGTCCTTGTTGGCCCAGTTCCTTCAGGTCCAGCCCGGCGGTGAAGGCGCGGGTGCCGGCACCGGTGAGCACGATGGCGCGCACCCCATCGTCAGCCTCCAGTTCGCGGAAGGCACGGGCGAGTTCGCGGCGCAGCGCCTGGCTCAGGGCGTTCATCGCCTGCGGCCGATTCAGGGTGACAATGGCGACCGGGCCATCGCGGCTGACCAGAATGACGTCTTCAGACATGCAACACTCCCCTTTGGTGTCGTTTCTACGCCTTCACTGCCAGCGCGTTGCCTGCGATTGCCGATAGGGGGACTGTTTGGCCAGAGTCACTTCGCCCTGCGGAGGATGATGTAGAATGCGCCGCCGCCGCCATGGCGTGGATGGGCGGCGCGCAGAGAGGCAACTTGCGAGCGCAAATCCGGCCGCTCCAGCCAGTGCATCAACTCGGCGCGGATGCGGGCCGGGCGGTCGGGGCGGCCCTTGCCAGTGACGACGAGAATGACGCGGGTGCCGTCATTGGCCAATATGGCGGATGACAGTGTCGCATGGGCATCAACCACCGTGTGGCCGTGCAGATCGATCACCCGATCCGGGAACAGGCGGCCGCGGCTGATCTGCCGGTCCCACGTCCCGTCCAGCGGCGCGCCGAGCGGGTGCGGCTTGGCCACCTTGGGCGGCGGGACGGCGGGTTTGGCCAGAGCTGAGGTTGGGGCTGGCCGGGATGGCGGCTTGGCTTTCGGCGCTGCCGGAGCAGCAGGAACGGCAATGGCTGCAACCGGCATCTCGGGCGCGCGCTTGCCGGGCAGCGGCTTCACGCTGGCCGCCACCCGTGCCCACAAAGCCCGTTCGTGGGCGGAAAGGCGCCTCATCAGGGCGCGAGCCGCGCGGCGGCGGCCGCCGGGATCAGCAGGGTAAGGCGGGCTGGTGACGATTGTGCGCCAGCGATGGCGGCGGCCTCAGCGCCCGGGCCGAAGAACAGATCGATGCGGTTGGCCCCCTTGATGGCGCCGCCGGTATCCTGCGCCACCATCAGGCGCGTGAACGGGGTGGCCGGGCCGGTGAGCGTGGTTTCCACCAGCAGCGGCGCGCCCAGCGGAATGAAGGCCGGATCGGCGGCAACGCTGACATAGGGCGTGACCGCAACACCCATTGCGCCAACCGGGCCATCACCCTTCAGTTCCCGAAAGAAAATCTTCGACGGGTTGGCATTGAGCACGGCAGGCGCTTCGGCGGGGTTGGCGCGCAACCAGGCAATGATTTCCTTCATGCCGGCCTTGCCGCGCTCCAGCCGGCCCTGTTCGATCAGCAGCCGACCGATGGCGACATAATCGCGGCCGTTCTGGCCATCATAACCAATGCGGATGATGCGGCCATCGGGCAACCGGAGCCGGCCACTGCCCTGAATTTCCAGAAAAAACGCCTCGAAGGGATCGGCGGCCCAGGCCAGTTCCAGCTGCCGGCCAACCAATGCGCCGGCCGCAATCTGTTCCCGCGTGGCATAAGGCACCAGCCGTGTGCCCTGCACGCGGCCGCGCACGGTGCGGCCCTTCAGGCTGGCGGCAAATTCGCCCAGCGGCACATCGATCAGATCGGCCGGCCGGCGATAGAGCGGCACCTCAAATCCGGGCTGGCGGGTAAGGCCGGCGGCGATTTCCGGCTCGTAATAGCCGGTGG
>NZ_JANPML010000162.1:0-2723 GCF_031422795.1 Sandarakinorhabdus sp. | reverse complement strand
AATAGAGGTCATTATGTCGTTCAAACCCGTCAAGACTGCCGTGTTCCCCGTGGGTGGGCAGGGCACCCGTTTCCTGCCGGCCACCAAGGCCGTGCCCAAGGAAATGCTCCCCGTCGTCGATAAACCGCTGCTGCAATATGCGGTGGACGAGGCGCTGGCGGCCGGTATCGAGCGGCTGGTGTTCGTCACCGCCCGCGGCAAGGCTGCGCTGGAGGATTATTTCGACATCGCGCGGGAACTGGTCGACAGCCTGAAGGCCAAGGGCAAGACGGCCGAACTCGCCGTTCTGGAAGCCACCCAGATCGAACCGGGCCGCCTGGTCTATGTGCGCCAGCAGGAGCCAGCGGGGCTGGGCCACGCCGTGTGGTGCGCCCGCCATGTGGTGGGGCGCGAGGCCTTTGCCGTGCTGCTGCCCGATGAATTGCTTTGGAACCCGGCCAATCCGGCGCTGAAGGAAATGCACGAGGCCTATCAGCGTCTGGGTGGCAACATCATTTCGGTGCTGGAAGTGCCGGCCGAACACACCCACCGCTATGGCATTGTCTCGCCGGGCACGGTCGATGGCCTGGTCACCGAGGTGAAGGGGCTGGTGGAAAAGCCAAAGCAGGGCACCGCCCCATCAAGGCTGGCCGCCATTGGCCGCTATATCCTGCAGCCCGAAGTGATGGACGTGCTGGCGCTGGGCAAGCGCGGCGCCGGCAATGAGATCCAGTTGACGGATGCGATGGCCGAAATGATCGGTGTGCAGCCGTTCCATGCCTTCACCTTCACCGGCACCCGCTTTGATTGCGGCGACAAGGCTGGGCATGTGATGGCCAATATCGCCCTGGCGCTGGAGCGCGACGATGTCGGCCCGGCCGTGCGGGAATGGCTGCGCACGCAGACGATCTGAACGAAGCCTGCCGACCAGCCTGACCACATCCGGCTGTGACCGAGACGACACGATGGAGCCGGCTGTGGTATCCGCAACATTGACGGGCGGCGGATTCGCGATAGGGGACGGCGGATGACCATTGCACAAGCCCCGTTCGAACCCCGCCTGCTGCGCGATGCCTTTGGCTGTTTTGCCACTGGTGTGACCGTGATCACCAGCCAATCGCCTTCGGGTGAGCGGGTCGGGCTGACGGCCAACAGCTTCACCTCGCTCAGCATTGATCCGCCGCTGTTGCTGTTCTGCCCGGCCAACGGCGCGTCGGCGCTGCCAGTGCTGCGCGAATCGGGGCGTTTTGCCATCAATATTCTTGATTTCGACGGCCAGACCGTTTCCGATCGCTTCACGAAAAAGGGCATCGACCGTTTTGGTGAGCATGAGTGGCAGGATTGGGACGGGGTGCCGGTGCTGGCCAGCGCCAAGGCTGCCTTTGCCTGCACGCTGTACGCCGATCATGACGGCGGCGACCACCGCATCATCGTTGGCCGGGTGACCCAGCTGGCGCTGGATCAGGGTCGCGAGCCGCTGCTTTATCTGCACGGCCGCTATCGCCGGGTGCATGTTGGCTGAACCGTCAGCCTCTGGCCGCCCTGCGGCGGACGCTGCAACGCAAAGGGATGCGGCGGAAACCGCCGCTTTGGCCAAGGGCGGGCGCACCAGTTTCTTTGGCTATGTGCTGCGGCTGGCGGCGCGCTTCCCGTTCCTGTTCATCGCGGGCCGGCTTTATGGTGCCGAAGCGCTGGGCCGCTTTGCCTATGCCACCATGGTGGTGGAACTGGTGGCGATGCTGGCCACGCTGGGCCTGAAGCGCGGCCTTGCTGAAGATCTGGCGCGGCGGCCGAACGAGCAAGCCGCCGCCCTGATCGATGCCTTGCTGGCCACGCTGATTGCCTCGCTGGTGGGCACGGCGCTGCTGGTGGCTGTGCCGGAACTGTTGTTCCCGGCGACGGAACTGGCGCCGCTCGACCGCTGGTTTGCGCTGATCATCCCGTTCATTGCCCTGGCGGATGTGGCGCTGGCCGGCCTTGCCTTCCACCATGATATTGGCGCTCAGGTGCGGGCCCGTTCGATCATCGAACCCTGGGTGTTGTCGATCGCGGCGCTGGCATTGGCCTTCACCGCCTGGAAAAGCGACGGCATGTTGATCGCCTATCTATTGTCGATGGTGGCGGCATTTTTTGCGGCCCTGTCGCCGGCGCTGCGCCGCTTTGGCTGGCCGGTGGGGTGGCGGCTGGACATCAGCCGGGTGTGGCGGCTGGTGAAAACCAATGTGCCGCTGGCCGGCGCTGATATTGCCGAATGGGGCGCGCGCCGGCTCGATATCTTCATCCTCGGCCGCTTTGCCTCGGCGGAAATCGTCGGCATTTATTTTGTCGCGCAGCAGATTGCTTCGTTGCCGCAGCGGCTGAAATCCAGTTTCGATCCCATCCTTGGCCCGGTGATCACCCGCAACCTGGCGGCCGGCAATCTGGCCAAGGTGGCCGGCCATGTTCGGCAGATCAGTTTCTGGGTGGCAGCAGTGCAACTGGGGGTGGTGCTGGCCTTTGGCCTGGTTGGCCAGGCGGCGATGGGCCTGTTCGGGCCGGCCTTTGCCAGCGGGATGGTGGTGCTGGCCGCGCTGCTCACTGTTGAGCTGTTTGCCGCGCAGGCGGCCGTTGCCGAAGGCGCGCTGATCTATGTGGCGCGTGGGCGCAACCTGGTGTGGTCGCTGGTCGGGCTGGCGGTGCAGGCGGTGCTGACGCTGATACTGGTGCCGATGCCGGGGCCATTTGGTGGCGGCGTTGGCGCGGCG
>NZ_JANPML010000161.1:0-7041 GCF_031422795.1 Sandarakinorhabdus sp. | reverse complement strand
ATTTCCAGGCGCGCGAAGCCATCATCGGCGTGCCGCACCCGCGATGGGGCGAAGTGAAGATGCAGAATGTCTTCCCCAAACTTTCGGCCACGCCCGGCAATGTTCGCCGCCGCGCGCCCGAAGCCATCGGGCAGGACAATGACGACGTTTACGGCGAGATGCTGGGTCTGGACTCCGCAGCGCTGGCCGACCTGAAGACGCGCGGCATCATCTGATCAGCTGCGGCCACAGCGCCACCAGCATTGCTACCCCCAGCAGCGCCAGCACCGCCGCTGCTCCGGCTCGCACCGCCTTGAGCGGCACGCGTGCCAGCAGTTTTTCGCCAAGCAGCACGGCCGGCACATTAGCGATCATCATGCCCAGCGTGGTGCCGATGGTGACAGCCAGCACATCGCTGTAACGCGCACCCAAGGCCATGGTGGCGATCTGGGTCTTGTCGCCGATTTCCACGATGAAAAAGGCGACGGTGGTGGCAAGAAATGCCTGGCTGCCACTTGCGGCGGCCGGCATGGCATCCATCTTGTCGGGCACGAGGGTCCACGCCGCCATCGCGATGAAACCCAGCGCCACCGCCAGTTGAAACCACGGCCCGGCCAGCCAATCGGCCAGCGCCGCGCCGGCCCAGGCGGCGAGGAAATGATTGGCCAGGGTTGCCACAAAGATGCCGGCAATCACCGCACCCGGCTGGCGAAAGCGCGCGGCCAGCAGCAAGGCGAGCAGCATGGTCTTGTCACCAATTTCGGCAAGCGCGACCAGGCCGGTGGCGGTCGCGATGATGGCAAGGCTGCTGGTCATCACGCTCCGATAAGCCGTCGGCGCGGCGTGGCAAGCCGCCTCTTGCGCCAGCTGCCTATCAGGCAGACAATAGCGACATGCCCCTGTTTCCCCTTTTGCTGGCCGCTGCGGCTGCCAGCGTCACACCGCCCGCCATCGCCGTGCCGGGCCAGCCCCTGATTGCGCCGGCCACCATCGACAATAATCTCGAGATTTTTGGCGATCCACTCGAGGCGGAACAGCTGAAAAAGCGCATGTTCGTCGATGTGAAGGTCAACGGCGTTGGGCCGCACCGCTTTCTGGTTGATTCCGGCGCCGATCGCTCGGTGGTCAGCGATGGTCTGGCCGCCCGGCTCAAGCTGCCTGCCGGCGAGACGGTTCGGCTGCAGGGCATGGCCGGCTCTGTCAGCGTTGGCACGGTCGAGGTGGCCATGCTGACCATCGGCAAATCCCAGATCGGGCCAATCACGGCGCCCGCCCTTTCGGCCAAGCACCTGGGCGCTGATGGCCTGATCGGCATCGACGCGCTGGCCGATCAGCGCCTGCTGCTGGATTTCGAAAAGCGCACCATCACCGTGCAGGATTCACGCAGCCCATTTCTGGCCAGTGGTCAGGAAATTGTCGTCACCGCCCGCCGCCGCAAGGGCCAGTTGATCATCACCCAGGCATCGATCAACGATCGCGGGGTATCAGCCGTGATCGATACCGGCAGCGAAGTGACGCTGGGCAACCGCGCCTTGCGCGAACGCCTGTTCGGCAAGGGCCGGCCGAGCAAGATGTTCGACATCGAACTGTTGTCGGTGACCGGCCAGGTGCTGAAGGCCGAAGCCATGGTGCTCAACAATGTGCGGATCGGCGGCATGATCCTCAACAATGTCGTTGTGGCCTTTGCCGAAGCGCCGCCGTTTGCACTGTTCGGGCTCAGCAAAGAGCCGGCGATCTTTCTGGGATCAGACGTGCTGGGCAGTTTCCGCCGCGTCGCGCTGGATTTCGGCAACCGCAAGGTGCGCTTCACGATGAGGTGAAGATTGGGCGGTGAAGCGCACCCCTGACAGTCCGCCTCAATCCTGAAACGTGTTCATCGCCAGTCGCTGGAATTGGCTCTGGCAGCCGGCTTCGACCAGGGTCGTGCCCAGCGCTTCGACATCCTTCGGTGCCATGACCTGCTTGATGTTCAACGTCACCGGCGTCTTGCCACCGGCAATCTTCAGCGCACCGGTCTTGCCAGCCACTTCGGCCGGCAGATTGGCCAGTGCCTGGCCGGGCCCGAAGGTGAGCGACGCCGTCACGCCATCCTCGCGCGTGATGCTGTAGGTTTGCGCCGCCGTGGTTTCGGCACGCCACAAAGCGATATTGGCCGGATCGATGGCGCACACCGTATCGGACTGGCGGGTATCCAGCGCCCAAACGCCGGGCGGCGTCGGCGGGCCCTGATCCTGTCCGGCGGAACGCACGGCCCCAATGCGGGCGCGGCGGGCCGGCTTTTGCACCAGAAGATCAGAGAAGGCGACCTGCGAAGCTTCGGCGCTGGCCGCCGTCAGGCTGAACGTGCCGGGGCCGGAAAAGCTGCGGGTGCCCTTGGCATCCAGCACCACGATCGAATCGCCGGCCTTCAGCGTGACCGGTGCATCGGCCAGGCGCTGGCCGGGCTTGAACTGGGTCGCCGACGGGCCGGCGGCGCGCACCACCAGCGGGCCAGCCATCGCTGTGGTGGCGGCAAGCGCCAAAAATGCTGCTGCTATGGGTTTAATCGAGATCATAAACGCCTCCGGGTCCTACTTGTTCCATTCGCTTTACCAGATACGCAAGCGCTATGTCTTGCGGTGCAGCAGCTGAACGTTCCCTGATCGCATCAAGCGCGTTCACATCACCGCGATCAAATGCGGCATGGAGCCCGGCCAGCACCTTGTCATCCACGGCCGTACCGGCGCCGATCGGTTCAAACACCTCGATCGGTTTCTGCCGGCCCCGCACGCGCACCCGGCCCATGGCGCGGAAATTTTCCAGCCCCATCTGCGAGGCCGCTTCGTGGCTGACCAGTGCTGCCGTTTTCAGCGTCTTGTTGGCACCTTCAAGCCGGGCCGCGACGTTCATCGAATCGCCCAGCGCGGTATACTGGATGCGGCCTTCGCCGCCGAAATTACCGACGACGACATCGCCCCAGTGCATACCGACACGAGTGCGGCCCATCGCCGGCCGGCCCTCGGTGGCCACCTTGAAACGCTCCCCGGCCTGGGCCATCTCCACTGCGCAAGCCAGCGCGCGGGCCGGATCATCGGGCCGAGCCAGCGGTGCGCCCCAGAAGGCAATAACGGCATCAGCCACAAACTTGTCGATGGTGCCGCCATGTTTCAGCACCACGTCGCTCATCGTGTCGAGATACTCGTTGAGCGTTGATGCCACCACTTCCGGCGGCTGGCTCTGACACATCGAGGTAAAGCCCTCGATATCGGTGAACAGCGCGAAAATCGGCCGGCGTTCACCCTGCAGGGCGAGACGTTCGGGATTGGCCAATATCTGTTCGGCCACGTCGCGCGGCAGATATTTGCCCAGCGCGCCCTGGGCGAACTTGCGCTGTTCGGCACCCACAATGCGCGCCATGGCGCCAGACGCCATCAGCGACAGCAGCCAGGCCAGTCCCAGCCCCGCACAAGGCAGGCCATATGTATCAAAGCCTTGCCCCTGCAAGCCGTAAGGCAACCAACCGAGCAGGAAAATCTCGCCAAGCACCAGCGGGCCGAGCAGGCGCGCACCGAAATCAAGCCCGCCAGTAACGGCCCCAAGCGCGACCGCCAGCAGGGCCAGCAGCCACAGCACGATCGGCGGCAGCAGATCCAGCCGCTTGCCGTCCAATGCCTGCGCGATCAGCACGGCGTGCAGTTCCACCCCCGGCGTGGTGTTGCCGGTAAGCCGGGTGAACGGCGTGATGAAGCGGTCCGCTTCTGGCAGATCGGCGCCCACCAGCACGATCTTGCCCGCAATCGCGTCCTTCATGGCGGCTGCGGTTTCGGGGTCGCCGAACAGATCGACCGGCAGCGAGGCAAACACCGGCCTGTCGGCCAGTTGCGGTTTGCGGAAGATCGCCGAGCCGCGATAACGCTCATAACCGGTCACGCCGGTGATCGCGTTGACCAGCAATTTGGGCGCGCTGCGGGCCGGGTTGGGCCATTGCCGCCACGTATTGTCACTGTCCACATCCAGCCGGATATTGGCGGTACGCACCGGGGCGCTGGCAACGCTGCCAAAAAAGTCGCGCATATGGGCTTCCTGCCACGGCATCACGAATTCGCCGTTTTCGGCATTGCTGGAGAAGCCAAAATAGGTGGGCGTCTTCATGCCGAGCAGCGCCTGTTTCAGCACCGGATCTTCTGGTTGCGGCTGATCGATCAGGATGTCGACGCCGATGGCGCGCGGGCCGAGCTTGTCGAGATTGGTCAGCGCTCGTGCCAGCATGGTGCGATCGAGCGGTGATCGCTTGCCGGTGGCCGCCAAAGTTTCCTCGGTGAACACCACCAGCACGATGCGATCATCCTGATCGATGCGCGGCGCAGACAGATCAACCCGAACGTCATACAGGCCGCGCTCGGCCGACAAGGCAAAGGGCATGTTCCAGCTGTAACGGCCAACCAGCAGCGCCAGCACCAGCACCAGGCCAGTAACGAACAGACGCATCGGGCCCGCCAGGCCGATGGCACGCTTCAGATTTGCAAGACCGGTGCCCACCGGAACTCAGCGACCCGGCCGCGCGCCGGCTCCGTTGCCCATCAACGGCTTGGCCGCATCCCCGATGATGGCAAAGCCCGACCAGTAATAGGGGTGCGAGGTTTCAGCGACGTCCATCATCTTGACCTGGCTGCGGCGCAGGGCTTCGCCCACGCTGAGCTGGCCGGCATCGGCAAACAACCCGGTGATCAGCGTTTTGGTGGCGTCGAAACTGTCTGGCACCGGCCAATGGCTGGCGATCACCGCACGGGCGCCGGCGCCCACAAAGGCGCGCACCAGGCCGTCGAGGGCGAAATTGCCCCCCGTGGTGATGCCCGCCTCCCGCGTGGCCGACGCGGTTGCCGCACCGGCGGTATCGCAGGCCGAAAGGATGATGGTGTCGGCATCCAGGCTGAGATCGAAGATATCGCGGAAGCTGAGCAGGCCATCGGTCTGCGCGCCGCCAAAGCTGGTGAGCAGCGCCGGGCGGGCCGGGCATTCCGGACGCGGGGCCGTCACCAGACCATGGGTGGCGAAATGGATGACGCGATAATCCTTGAGATCGCGGCGTTCCATCAACCCGGTATCGGTGAATTCCGCGCCAGTGCTGACCCTGGAGCCGCCAGCCTTGAGCAGATCGGCGGCCAGCTTGAGTTCGGCCGACGAGATCGGTCGGCCCCATTCTGCCAGCGGCCAGTCGCAATCGCTGCGCGCCGGCAGGCTGTTGGCCGGGATCGGCGAGGCCGGTGCAGCCAGGCCAAAGCCGCCGCCGCTATCGGCACCGGCACCGCGCACGCTGCTGGTTTGCGCCATCTTGCTGCCCTTCCCGATGCGGGGCGGGGCTGGCGGTGGTGGTGGCGGCAAGCTGGGCGGCACGGCTCCGGCCGGCACGGCATTTTCGCCCAGGCCCAGATAGGCATTGGCGGCTCGGCTGCCAGCCAGGCTGCGCACGTCCATGAACGCGCGGGCCGACGTGGCGGTGGAGATCATGCGATCGCGGCCCAGCCAGGCAATGCCGCGGGCATCAAAGGGATCGGCGTTGGGATCATCCTGCCGCGCCTGATACTCGGCCAGCCGATCATCGGTGGTAACCAGCAAGTTGAACGGCAGTTGCAGCAGCGCGCCATCGGGCTCCACCACCAAATGCCGGCTGGCCAGCACCAGCTTGGCCGCCGTGCCCTCGCTGGGACCGGACAGCAGGCCATAGAGCCGGCGGGCGGCAGCAACGTCAAAGGGATAAGTGGTGGGCCGGCCATTTTCGAATAGCACGACGGAATCGCGGATGGTCTTCACCATCTGGCCGAGGTCGCTGGCGGTGGCCGCCACCTTCATCACCGCGGCGCTGTCGCGGACAACGGTCAGGGCATAGGCTTCTTCACCCAGCAGGATCAGCTTGAAATAGGCCTCATCCGGTTTCAGCGCCTGCTGCAGGCTGGCCAGCGTCACCGTGCTGTTGCTGATGCTGCGATAGCGCGGGAATTCGGCCAGTTTGGCCAGCACGGCCGTCTGGTCGCGGCCCAGCAGCGCCAGTTTCGCGCGCAGGGCAGCCGTCTGTTCCTGTTCGATCGATGTCGGCGCGTCGATCTGTGCCAACCGGGCAATATCGCCTTCGGTGCGCACAATATCGCGCGACAGGGTGATCGACTGGCGGAACAGCGCCGCCGATTCGTCGCTGCCGCCCGACAATTCGCGGGCCAGCACAGCCTGGGTTTGCGCCACGCCGGGGCGCACCAATATCTGCGACGCATCAAACACATCCGCAGCCGCCGCCGCGTTACCCTGCTCCGCCAATTGCGCAAACCACGCGCCCATCAAGGGCCGCAGCACCTGGCCAGCACCGGGCGTTTCCGGCGCGGCCTTGATAATGGCGCGGAACAGGGTTGCCGAACCGGCTGCATCGCCCTGACGGGCCAGCAGCGCCGCGAGTTGGGCCCTTGCCGCCAGCAGTGCCGCGCTCTGCGGGAACTGCGCTTCGGTCAGCGCCACGGCCTGCTCCAGCGCCGCGCGGGCGCCCGCCGATTTGCCCAGACGTTCGCCCACCCGGGCCAGTTCGTTGGCCACCGCAGCCCGCAGCCACAGGATCGACAGCACCCGGCCACCGCGCAGCCGTCCCAACTGATTGTCGGCAGCGATCAACGCTGATTCAGCGGCCGCCAGATCGCCCAGCCCGGCGCGGGCTGCTGCAGCCAGATATTGCGCCTGCGCATCCAGGATCGTCACCCGTTCCTCAGGCGTCAGCGCGGCACTGCCAGCGCCCAGTGCCCGCATGGCGGCATCATCGGTGTTCAGCCGCTGCGACAAGGGCGTATCGATGAAGCCACTGGCCAGACGGCTGGCATCGGTGGTGCCGATATTGCCGCTGACCGATCGGCCCAGCATTTCCTGCGCCTGGGCGTTGCGGCGTTGGTTCAGCAGATGCTGCGCCCGGTGATTGCGCAGCAGGCGGCTGGCCACCGGGTCGCTGCTGTCCAGCGTCTGGGCGGCGCGGGCAAAAAGGCGATCGGCATCGGCAAATTGCAGCAGGTTGGATTGCTGCAGGCCCTGGTTGGTCAGATATTCGGCGCT
>NZ_JANPML010000160.1:0-7406 GCF_031422795.1 Sandarakinorhabdus sp. | reverse complement strand
GTAGGCCAGCACCAGATCGAAACAGGCCGGCGTGTCCATCAAATATCGGCAAACATGTGCGTTTCCGCCTTCGCCCCCGGATGCGTCACCGCCCCCAGCCGCGCCGGGCCCACCGTCTGCGCGAATTTCCAGATCGCGCCTGATTGATAGTCCGTAGCGCGCGGCAGCCACTTTGTCCGCCGTTCTGCCAACGTGGCGTCGTCCACTTCCAGATCGATGGTGCCAGCCTCCGCATCGATGGCAATCATGTCACCATCCTCGATCAGCGCGATCGGGCCCCCTTCGGCTGCTTCCGGTCCGACGTGCCCGATACAGAACCCGCGTGTTGCGCCGGAGAAGCGGCCATCGGTGATCAGCGCCACCTGCTCGCCCATGCCCTGGCCATAAAGCGCTGCGGTGGTGGACAGCATCTCGCGCATGCCCGGGCCGCCCTTGGGCCCTTCATAACGGATGACGATCACGCAGCCCGGTTCGATCCCGCGCTGTTCCACCACGGCGAAACAGGCTTCCTCGCTGTCGAACACCCGCGCCGGCCCGCGGAATTGCAGCGTCTTCATGCCGGCCACCTTCACGATGGCGCCATCGGGGGCGAGGCTGCCCTTCAGCCCCACGACGCCGCCCGTTGGGGTGATCGGGCTGGAAACGGGATAGATCACCTGCTGATCCGGGTTCCAGCTTATCTCGTCGATATTCTCGGCCAACGTCTTGCCGGTCACCGTCAGGCAATCGCCGTGGATGAAGCCGGCATCGAACAAGGTTTTCAACACCATATACACGCCGCCTGCGTCATACATGTCTTTCGCCACATATTTGCCGCCGGGCTTGAGGTCGGCGATATACGGTGTCGTCTTGAAGATCTCGGCCATGTCGAACAGGTCGAATTTCACCCCGCATTCGTTGGCCATCGCCGGCAGGTGCAGCGCGCCGTTGGTCGAACCACCGGTGGCCGCCACGATGCGTGCTGCGTTTTCAAAGGCTTCGCGCGTGCAGATGTCACGCGGGCGAATGTTGCGCTCCAGCAGGGTCATGATCTGCTTGCCGGCGGCAATCGCGATGTCGGCCCGGCTTTGATACGGCGCCGGCGCCATGTTGCTGTTGGGCAGCGACAGGCCGATTGCCTCGCCCACGCAGGCCATGGTGTTGGCGGTATATTGTCCGCCGCAGGCGCCGTGGCCGGGGCATGCCACCTTTTCCAGCGCGGTCAGCCGCGCCAGCGGGCAGTTGCCAGCCGAATATCCGCCCACTGCCTCGAACACGTCGACCACAGTCACGTCCTTGTCTTCAAAACGGCCGGGCAGGATCGAGCCGCCATAAACAAAAATCGACGGCACGTTCAGCCGCAGCATCGCCATCATCATGCCCGGCAGGCTCTTGTCGCAGCCGGCAAAACCCAGCAGCGCGTCATAACAATGCCCGCGCATCGACAGTTCAACGCTGTCGGCAATGCAATCGCGCGACACGAGCGACGCCTTCATGCCCTGGTGCCCCATGGCAATCCCGTCCGTCACAGTGATCGTGTTGAACCGCCGCGGCATCCCGCCGGCTTCGTTCACGCCAATCCGCGCCGCATCCGCCTGCGCATCCAGCGTGGTATTGCACGGCGCGCTGTCATTCCCCGCCGAGGCAATGCCCACGAACGGCCGCCCGATCTCTTCCTCGGTCAACCCCATGGCGTAATAGTAGGATCGGTGCGGCGCCCGTTCCGGTCCAACTGAAACATGGCGGGATGGCAGCTTTGACTTGTCGAATCTTGTCATATCATGGCCTCATTCGATAACAAAATTGCTCTGCCTCAGGCTCGCCATGGGGTCAAGGCCGCTGTTGCGCGGGCCAGCGCATGGGCGCAATCTGGCACGTGAACACAGCTGGGAGAAGTTCATGGGCGTGCAAGGCATCGGCGGCATCTTCTTCCGGGCGCGCGATCCCGATAGCCTGAGCGCCTGGTACAAACAGCATCTGAATATCGGTGCCGGCTGCAATGCCGATGCGATGGGGCCGGTGGATGAATGGGCGTGGCTATCAAAGGGCGGCCCGGTGGTGTTTGCGCCCTTCAAGGCCGACACCGACTATTTCGCGGCCGACAAGGCGTTCATGATCAACCTGCGCGTGACGGAGATTGACGCGATGATCGCAAGCCTACGTGCGGCCGGGGTGGCGATAGAGACGCGCGCCGAATGGGATGCGCCGGAGGTTGGACGGTTTGCGCGCTTGCATGATCCAGAGGGGAATGCGGTGGAGTTGTGGGAAGTGCCCGCTGCTGCCTAGCACGCGCTTGCGGCACGCTCTCCCCGCTGAACCATGCCCGGGGCAGGCTCCCCTCGCGCAAAGGGGAGAGGAGCTGAAACGCGCGCCGCCTTATGCAGCAGCCATCTGTCGGGGCCGGCGGCGCAACACAGTGCCTGTGAGGCCGAAGCCGGCGAGCATCGTCAGCCAGGTGGCGGGTTCGGGGATGCCGGGAACGACGGCGCGGGTGGAAATTGCACCCACGGCATCGATATCGGCACCAACCGTGGCGCCGGACTGGCCACCGAGCTGGCCATTGTCGGTGAGACGGACAAAGCGCAACACGGACGAAGTGTTGAAGCCAAAGGCGTCGATATTAATGCCGCGCGTGCTGCCACCGACGGCGCCCACCGACGACCAGGCGATGCCGTCCGCACTCACATCGACGAATGTAGCTTCCACATCCGGGCCGACTTCAAAGATCCACAGATCAAATGCAGAGCTGTTGCTTCCGGTGAGAACATTGTCGGTAAAGCGGACCACCAAGCGCCCGCCATCGCCCAGCGATACGAAGCTGCAGGCGGCCTGCGAGGCGCAGCCGTTGACGCCAGCATAGTTGGGCACGCCAAGCGCATTAAAAGCGCCCTGATGGTTGGCCGACGGCGTGTTGCCGCCGCCGAATGCCGGATTGTAGGACACGACTTGATCCGCGAAGGAAATGGCGCCCTGCGGGAATTCAACGCCGCCGATGATCGTCGCCTGGGCGGGCGGAGCCAAGCCCGCAAGCAGCAACCCTGCGGCGAGCATTACTTGTTTCAAATCGGACATGGGAATGCTCCCGAGGCCTGAGACGATGCTATTCGCGACCTAGAGATTTACCCCTTGTTTACTATTTGTGCATATTGCTGAGATCAATGTCAATGCCGAAGCTGGAATTGCTGCCGTCGCGCGCTAGAACCGCCGAGCCTCGCGCCAGACCACCTCTCACCATGGGTGAGGTGAACTAGAAGGCTCTTCGCACCCCGGCGATGCAGTCCGCCAGGATATGCGTCCAACGTGCGACGCCTTCCCGCGTCAGCAGCCCGTCGTTGCGCACTTCGATGCCGAGATAGGGGATGCGCTGCGCTTCGGCGTGGCGATCCATCGTGTAATTGAGGTCGCGGCCCGAATAGGGCTGGTTGTCGCCCACATGCAGCCCGCGGCTGGCCAGCGCGACAAGGCCCAACCGCGCCGCACGATCGTCGTGGTTGTAGAGGATGCCAATCGGCCAGGGGCGCTGTTCGTCGGGACGGGTGGCAAGGCTGGGCGTGAAGCTGTGGACCGAGATGATCAGCGCCGGGCGCAGGCGCGCAATCTCGGCCGCGATGGCGGTATGGTACGGCAGGTGGATGGCGCGGATACGCAGTTCGCGTTCGTTGGCGGGCAGGTTCCAGTTGCCAGCGATCATGTGGCCATCGCTGCTGGCCGGCACACAGCCCAGATCGGCCGGATCACGGTTCAGATCCACCACCAGGCGTGAAACGGTGGCGATTATGGCGGGGGCGGAGAGCGCGCGGGACAGCCGGCGCGTGAGCGCATCGGTGCCGATATCGACCGCGACATGATCGTTCAGCAACGCCGACGGCACGCCCAGATCGATACCCGACGGCACCGCAGAGGACGCGTGATCGGCGATCAGCAGCAGATCGGCGGTTCCGGGCAGGATTTCGGGCAGGCTCATGCCCACCGGCATAGCCGGGGCGGGCCTGAGAAAAAAGGCCCGGTGGCGAACCACCGGGCCTTAGGGGCATCCTTGGGAGGATGGTATTCAAGGGTGCCCGGCGAACCGGGCGACCAGATTACTGACCGGCAGTGGCCGACAGGGCAGCCAGCTCGGTGCCGAGCAGCTTGGCAGCAGCAGCAAACTTCTTGCCGGCTTCGAACTTGGCATCGGCGGCGCACAGGGCTTCACCAGTGGAAACCAGCTTGATGGCCTTGGCAGCGTCTTCGCCGCCCTTGGCTTCGGCCAGGGTGCGGATCTGGGCCGGGGTGGCCTTGCAGCTGATCGGAGCGGCAGCAACCGGAGCAGCAACAACAGCAGCGGCGGTGATGGCGAGAGCGATGAAACGGTTCAACATGGGACTTCTCCTGGACGGCGATTGGCCGGGGTAAACATCGTGAATTCCGGCTGATTTGAGCCGCGCCGCCCCCGACCGAGGGGGGAGGGTTGAGCGAAGGCTGAGCGCTACTCAAATCAACTGAGGGCCTTCTAAGTGAGGCTCAGATGACGGTCAACAGCTATTTTGAGCGCCGGTCAGATTGTCGCATCGCAGCGTATATTTATCAATGGTTTGGATAAATAACATAGGCAGATTTGGGCAATAAGCTGGTCAAATTCCGGACACAATCGAGCCCGACTCAGAGCGTTTTTCGAGTCAGACTCCATTTGACTGAGTTCGACTCGGAACTGCCGACTCGCGAATCAGATGATGTGCGTCGGGCAAACCCACCAACTGTTGGCCGCCAGCGCCCCAGCGGCCCGGTCGCGCGCTGCCACATCGGGATACAAGGCCAGGCAGGTCGCCCCGGAACCGCTCATGCGCACAAGGCTCGCCTCCCCGCCCCGCGCTAGCACCGCCAGCACGTCGGCAATCACCGGTTGCAGCGAAACGGCCGCTGCGGTCATGTCGTTGCGCAGCGCGCTGAGCGGCAAGTCGGGCGCGATCGGGCCGCGATCCTGCTGGTCCCAGCCGGCAAACACCGGGCCGGTGGCCACCGCAACGCGCGGATTGACCAGCAGCAGCGGGGTGCCGGCGAAATCATGCGGCCAGGGCGACAGCGCCTCGCCCTTGCCCGTGCCAAACATCGTCTGGCTGTGCACGCACACCGGCACATCGGCACCCAATGGTTCAGCCAGCGCCGCAAGGCGTTCCAACGGCCAATCGAGCCCCCACAGCTGATTCAGCAGCCGCAGCGCCGCCGCCGCATCCGCCGAACCGCCGCCAAGACCGGCCGCAACCGGGATCTGCTTTTCCAGATGCAGGGCCGCGCCCAGCTTTATGCAGGCCGCCGCTGCCAGCGCGCGGCCGGCACGCAGCACCAGATTATCGTCGCCCACATCTGCCGCGGCCGCCGTGGGGCCAGACAGCGACAGGCTCAGCCCGTCTGCCGCCTCACCCCGCAACGTGTCACCAAAAGCCGTGAAGGCAAAGATGCTTTCCAGATCGTGGTAGCCGTCCGGCCGCCGTCGCCGCAGGTGCAGCGCCAGGTTGATCTTGGCCGGGGCGTGTTCAACAATCATCGCGCGGCGGCTGTGGCGCGGGCGGCCCTGGGGCGCAAGTTGCTATTTCAGGGCCAGCATCGCTGGCGCGGCATCCAGGCCATAATCCAGCCGCGCCTGCAGCTTGCGCTTGTCGTCGGGCGACGCATCCAGCCCCAGTGCCTGACGCCAACGGAAACGCGCTTCGATGCGGCGGCCCTGTTGCCACAGCGCATCGCCCAGGTGGCCAACAATGGTGGCATCCTGCGGTTCAAGGCTGATGGCGCGTTCCAGCGTGGCCACCGCCTTGTCCACCTCGCCGGTTTGCAACTGCGCCCAACCCAGCGAATCGATGATGCCGCCATCGCCGGGGCGCAACTGGGCGGCCTTTTCGATCATGGTGCGGGCTTCGGCAGCAGTGCTGCCGCGTTCAAGCAGGCCATAACCCAGATAGTTGAGCACGCCGGGTTCATCAGGAAACAGCGCCAGCGCGGCCCGGAAATCGGCCTGGGCGCTCGGCCAGTCGCCAGCCCGATCACGCATCATGCCGCGCAGATAGTGCAGGTTCCACGCCGAAGCCCCCATGGCCGCGCCAAAACGATCAATGGCCGTGCCATAGGCGCTGGCCGCTTCGGCAAAGCGGGCGGCGCGGCTGTGCCAACCGGCCAGCCCGGTCCAATCGTCGGCCGATGCCCCCGGCGCTTCGGCAGCGCGCTGCAGCAACTGCCCGGCTGCAGCCGACTGCCCAGCTGCTTCCAGCACTTCGGCGCGGCGCGCGCGCACGGCCTCTTCCAGCCCCAGCCCGGCCGGCACCTTGTCGAGCGCGGCCAACGCCGGCTGGGTGTGGCCGGCCTTGCCCAGCATGTCGCCCACGGTCAGCCAGGTGATCGGCAGCTCGGGCGCCATGAAACTGGCCAGCCGGGCAAACATCAGCGCCATTGGTTCCGAACGCTCGCGGGCCAGATCGACCGACAGCCGGGCCGCCGTCCACGCCAGCGCCTGCCGGGGTTCGGCCACCAGCGGCCCCAGGCGCTTTCCGGCCTGCAATCGTTCACGTGCCACCGCTGTCGGACGGTCAGCCGGGTAGAGCACGGCCAGGGCCTCATCGCGGCGGCCGGCCAATACCAGCGCATCGGCCTGCCCTTGGCGCAGGAACAACAACGCCGGGCCGCCGCCAGCGCGCGCCTGGCGATAGGCCGTGGCTGCCTCGTCCCAACGGCCCAGGCTGGCCAGAAGATGGGCCCGCTGTTCGGCGATATAGGCCCGCAAAAAACCCTGATGGCGCTGCGGATCGAGCAGGTTGAGCGCCGCCCCAGCATCGCCGCGAGCCTGCGCCACCCAGGCATCAACCACCGGCCCGATCACGATCGGCCACCCCTGCCCGCCCAGTTTCTGGCGCAGGCTTGCCGCCAGCGCCCAATCCTTGCGGATCATGGCTTCGGCGATGCGGGTCATCGTCACATCAGGGTCGGTGGCGCCGGCGGCGGCCAGGCTGCGCGCCAGCAGGAAGGTCCGGGCCTGATCGCCATTGGCCAGTGCCAGTTCCCAGCTGCGGCGCTTGACGTTGGCCGCCAACGGATCAGCCGCGCGGGCCTCCTCCATCAGCCGTGCGGCCAGCCCCACCTGATTATCAAGCTCGGCATAACGGCCGATGACATAGGCGTGCAGCGCGGAATCACTCAGCGATGCCACTGGCTTGGCGGCGTGGGCCGTCGTGGCGGAGAGCGCCAGCACGGCGGCGAAGGTGAGGATTGCACGCAGGTGAGGCGAAGATGGCGCGGGCGGTGGGGAATGTCGAGGGGGGGAGTTGGGGGGGGGGCGACGCTGGTGGGCGCGGCCGGCGGCAGAGCCCCCGAGTCCGCTTGGGTTGGTGCAGAAATAAAGCAAGGAAGATCGTGGCGGAGCCACCCCGTCGGACGATTAAAAAAGGGCGGGGATGACCCCC
>NZ_JANPML010000159.1:0-3244 GCF_031422795.1 Sandarakinorhabdus sp. | reverse complement strand
AGCAACGCCGCCAGGGCCGGTGCGCGGCTGGCCGGCAGCGGGCAGCGCCAGACGATGTCGTCGGCTTCCAGATAGCCAGCCAGGCTGGCAATGCCGGCCCACAGCGCGCGACTGGCGTCGCCGTCGATCACCTCGCTGGCGGGCAGCCGGGCGCGGGCAGCGTCGACAAGCACCGGCAAGACGGCGGCACTGGCTTCGATGCGCAACTGCACCTGCCCCCCGTCTGAATTGTCACTCCACGCCGCGCCGGTGATGCCGCCGTCGATCATCAGCACATCGGCCATCAGGCGCACGGCGGTTGCCACTGTGTCGGCCGGCAACAGCAGTGTCGCCTGCGCCGGGGCCAGCGGCAGCACTTTCAGTGTGATCTGGGTCAATACCGCCAACGTGCCGCGTGAGCCGGTGAGCAGACGCGCCAGATCGAAGCCGGTGACATTCTTCAACACCTTGCCGCCGGCGGTGAATATTTCACCACGCCCGGTGACGCCCGACAGGCCCAGCACATGATCGCGGCACGCCCCGGCGAACGGCCGGCGCGGGCCGGACAGCCCGCTTGCCACCGCGCCGCCCATGGTGCCATGGCCCAGGCCCCAGATGGCATCGGGCGACGGCGGCTCAAAGGCCAGGCACTGGCCGGCGCGGGCAAGCAGCTGCTCCACATGCAACAGCGGCGTGGAAGCCGGCAAGGTGAGCAGCAGCTCGCCCGGATCATGATCGATATGGCCGCCCAGCCCGGTCAGATCCAGGGCAGCGTCGGCGGGCCCGGGGCCGATGCCCGGTTTGCTACCCGAGCCGGACACGGCCAGCGTTTCCCCACGCCCTGCCGCGTCGTGGATCATCTCGGCCAGTTCTTCGGGCGTGGCAGGGCGATAGGCCATCAGAAATCCGTCATCAGAATCGGGGCAGTTCGGGGAAGGCCAAACGCCCGCCATGCACGTGCATGTGATTCATTTCGGCGCAGCGCGACAGGGTGGGAAACAGCTTGCCGGGATTGAGCAGGCTGCGTTCGTCGAAGGCGCATTTCAGCCGGCTCTGCACCTCCAGATCGACGGCGGTGAACTGGTGTTCCATCAGATCGCGCTTTTCCACGCCCACGCCGTGTTCGCCGGTCAGCACGCCGCCGGCATCGACACAGGCTTTCAAAATTTCAGCTCCAGCCGCTTCGGCCGCCTCGGTCTGGCCCGGAATGGCAGCATCATACATCACCAGCGGGTGCAAATTGCCGTCTCCAGCGTGAAAGACATTGGCCACCGCCAGGCCGTGGCGGGCAACGATGGCGCTGATCTCGCGCAGCACTGCGCCCAGTTGCCGGCGCGGAATGGTGCCATCGACGCAATAATAGTCCGACGCGATACGCCCCACCGCCGGAAACGCCGCCTTGCGCCCGGCCCAGAACAGCAGGCGCTGCGCTTCGTCGGTGGAGGCGCGCAGGTGGGTGCAGTTGTGGGCGTTCGCAATGTTGGTAATGCGGGCAAGCTGATCGTCCACCTCAGCCGCGCTGCCATCGGCCTCGGCAATCATCAGCGCTTCGACATCGGTGGGATAGCCGGCAGCCACAAAATCCTCGGCGGCGCGGACGGCCAGCGCATCCATCATCTCAAGGCCCGCCGGAATGATACCGGCAGCGATGATGGCCGCCACGCAATCGCTGGCATCAGCAACCGACGGAAAACCCAGCAACAGCGCGCGGCTGGTGGCCGGCTTGGGCAGGATACGCACCGTGGCTTCGGTGACAACGCCCAGCAGGCCTTCGGAACCGCACACCAGCCCAAGCAGATCATAACCGGCCTGTTCCTGCCCCGGCCCGCCCAGCCGCAGCACCGTGCCATCCATCAGCACCAGTTCGATCCCCAGCAGATTGGGGCTGGTGGTGCCATATTTCAGGCAATGCACCCCGCCGGCATTTTCCGCGACATTGCCGCCGATCGAACAGGCGATCTGGCTCGACGGATCGGGCGCATAGTAAAATCCCTTGTGGGCGATGGCCTGGGACACCGAAAGATTGGTGACGCCGGGCTGCACGACGGCGCAGCGATTGTCGTAATCGACGCTGAGGATGCGGTTGAAGCGCGCCATGCCCAGCACGATGCCATCAGCCAGCGGCAGCGCCCCGCCCGAAAGCGACGTGCCCGAACCGCGCGCCACCACTTTCACGCCATTGGCATGGCACCAGGCCAGCACCTGGCTCACCTGTTCGGTCGTGCGCGGCAACACCACGGCCAGCGGGCTTTGCCGATACATCACCAGCCCATCGCTGCCATAGGGCGAGACGCCTTCGGCATCGGCGATCACCCCATCCGGCACGATGGCGCTGAGCGCAGCGGCAATATGGGCCTGCCGGGCAATGACGGCGGCATCGGGTTCCGGCATCTTCATGCGATCATCCTGCGCCGAAGCCGATCTGTTTTGCTAGGGCAAATTGCGAGCCCCGGTGCTGCGTTCCAACGGCCTTGGCAGGCCATGCACGATGCCGGGCCACCACAAACCGTGAAGCCCGGCTGATCATTGGCGTCAAAGCCAGAAGCGCACGCCTGTTCGCACTGACCAACCGCCCGGATTCTCGCCAGCCGCGCGCGCCAGCCGGCTGGATTCGCCCAGCCGGCGTTCGAACATCACCGCCACATAAGGCGCAACGCGGCGGGTGACTTCATAGCGGGTGAGCACGCCGGCCTCGATGATGGCGGGGCCAGGCGCGATCAGCCGTTCCGGCACGCGGGTGGCATAAATGTCGGTTTCAAACAGCGGCTGGATCACGAACCGGTTGGTCATGCGGATGTCGAACGACTGGCGCAGCCGGAACAGCACATCGCCCTTGAAGCCCAAAAACGCGTGCGCTTCGGTCTCGAAAAACAACGGCGCCAGGCCCTGCACACCGATCACGGCATAGCTGCGGGCATCGGGCTGGATATCATGGCGCAGGCCGGCCTGCAGATCGAAGAACATCGCGATGTTGCGGCTGTACAGCGCCTGGAATTCGCTCTGTTCCAGCCGCGGCCCCTTGGTTTCGCCTTCGGTGCGCCACCAGAATTTGTCCATGTCGGTGCCAATCCAGCCCTGCGCCTCCCAATTGGCGACCCATTTGCCGTCAAAGCGGGTGATGTCCGCTTCTTCCACCAGGGTGAAATTGTTGATGCCGCCATCGTGGCCGTGGTTCGGATTGGTTGCCTTCTGTGCGGCAGCCGGCGTGGCGAGCAGCAGCGCCGTGAGGAGGAGCGCGCGCATCAATGGTGATGCACCGCTGCCG
>NZ_JANPML010000158.1:0-4502 GCF_031422795.1 Sandarakinorhabdus sp. | reverse complement strand
GCCGTCACGCTGGTGCTGGAAGACGAGATCGACATCTCGCGCGGCGACATGCTGGTCAGCCCTGAAGACCGGCCCGCCGTCGCCCAGCAATTCGCCGCCGATCTGCTCTGGCTCGACGAGGATGAGCTGAAGCCCGGTCGTTCCTATCTGCTGAAATCAGGCCCGCTCACCACCCCGGCCTCGGTCACGCTGCTGAAACACCGCATCGACATCACCACGCTCGATGAACGCCCGGCCCGCACGCTGGCCATGAACGAGATCGGCCTCGCCAACCTCGAAACCACGGCCCCGCTGCTGTTCGATCCCTACGGCCAATGCCGCGACACCGGCGGCTTCATCCTCATCGATCGCTACACCAACAACACCGTGGGCGCCGGCATGATCCGCCACGCCCTGCGCCGCGCCAGCAACATCCACCTGCAGCCGATGACCGTCACCCAGACGCAGCGCAGCGCCTTGAAAGGCCACCAACCCGCCGTGATCTGGTTCACCGGGCTTTCGGGCTCCGGCAAATCCACCATCGCCAATCTGGTCGAAGCCCGGCTCGCCACGCTGGCCTGCCACACCTATGCACTCGACGGCGACAATGTCCGCCACGGCCTCAACCGCGATCTCGGCTTCACCGATGCCGATCGCGTCGAAAACATCCGCCGCATCGGCGAAATCGCGAAACTGATGGCCGACGCCGGCCTGATCATCACCTGCTCCTTCATCTCGCCCTTCCGCTCCGAACGCGAAATGGCGCGGCAGCTCGTCGGCGCCGAACGCTTCATCGAAGTCTTCGTCGATACCCCCATCGAAGTCTGCCAGGCCCGCGACCCCAAAGGCCTCTACGCCAAAGCCGCCAGCGGTGAACTCACCAACTTCACCGGCATCGACAGCCCCTACGAAGCGCCCGAAGCGCCCCAACTGCACATCAAGACGCAGGATATGAGCGAAGCCGACGCCGCCGAGGCGATCATCACCTGGCTGCGCGCGCGCGATATCATTGGATGAAGGGGGGGAACGAGAGGGCCTCCGGCGGGCAGGGCCTGAGGCCCTGCACCCACTTTCGTTTTCAGGCGGCACTCAACGCTACAATCACCCCAAGCTGGATCAAGCAGGGGTGCAGCCAGTTGTCTTTATCTCGACCGCCAGCTTTGCGATTTCCGCCTCCAGCACTGCTGCCGCCTTCGCTTCCTCTCTGACACGAAGATCTTGCTCGAGGATTTCGATAATCGCGGCGCGCACTACCGGAAAATATTTGCGACATGTATTTTCGTCGAGAGCGTGAATGCCAGTGCTGAGAATGGAGTAGGTAGCCTTATTCCTAACGAGAGCAGGAGGCAAAACGTCCTTCAATGCTCCAATTTTCTCGTCCATCCTCAATGCATCAAAGCCATCTACACCGTTTCCTGACTTCACCATTTCCGTATGATGATCGTGAATAAGTTTCTCGAAAATTCGACGAAGGTATACAAAGGAACCGATTCCGATGCCGTGACTGGCCAAGCCCGTTGCTCGCTTAAGCTCCCCAAAGTATCTTTCACGGAGTAGGGGTGCATATTTCTTGATATCCGATCCCGATATGTCCTCAAGAGATGGCATTTGGCCAAATTTTGCTAGCCTGCCCTTCTTATATTCAAAGCAAAATGTATACTTATGATCAGCGCGTTGGCAGTATACAATGATATTGAACTGTCCGGCTCTAAGCATCCAATCTGACGGCTCTGAACTTCCAGACCCGCCACCCCTAGATTGCCGATCTTTGAAAATCGATGCCGATCCGCATTCAACACAGTATGCGTCGAATTGCACTGATTCGCTGCGAAGCATCTTAAGGTAGACCTGATTCTCAGTTGCGAGCGAATCATATAAAGGCGTCGAAAGGCAAAGCGATGCGATAGAAGGCATCTGTTCAATTTCACGGATTTCAATTTCATGACGAGCAGCCGCTTCGGCTGCCTTTTTTTTGCTCTTTTCAATCTCGTCAAAAATCTCAGTCATGTTGTTAATCATTTCCGCCCTCATAAGTACCGGCGCACCGAAAAGGCTGCCCGAAAACAAAAGTGGGTGCAGGGGCTCAGCCCCTGCCTGCCGGAGGCCCCTTCAACCTGAAAACCCCCTCAGGCCGCCGAAAACCCCGCCAGCCCGCGCCCATGCGCGTCGAGTTCGTTCACCCAGCGGGTAATCAGGGGGCGTTCGTCGGCGGCGATGAAGGGGTTCCAGGTGTCGAGGATCAGCACGGCGCGCAAGTGATCGGTCGGGTTATGGGCTTCGTGTTCGATGGTGTCGTCGAAGGCGAAGGCCTGGCCTTCGACCCAGGGGCGGGTGTCGTTGCCCACGCGGAACCAGCAGCCTTCGGGCACGATCAGCGGCAGGTGGATGATGCTGCGGATGTTGGTGGCGCCGGTGTGGGGCGGGATGATCGTGTGCGGTTTCAACAGCGAGAAGAAGGCGGTTGGCCCGCGGCCCGGCAGATCGAACAGCGGCATGCGATCCAGCACGGCGGCGGTGCCCGGGCAGAGCGCGCACATGGCTTCGTCGCGAAGCCCGTGTTTCAGGAAGAAGCGCGCCGCCCAGGCATCGCTCTTGTTCAAGTCCTTCCACTGGTTCACCGGCACGCCCGGCGGATAATCCACGTACGGCGCAAAGCCATCGCCGCCCGCCGCCAGCACTGCCTGCAATTCTGCCCGGATCGCCGGCGTGGCGGCTTCCAGTTCGGCCAGCCAGGGGAAAAGGTCGCGGTCGAAATACTGGATGGCGGGCAGATAGGGATAATGCAGCGCCAGCGGCTGATGCACGTAAATGCGGCGGCTGCCCAATTGCGCCTCCATGGCGTGGCGCACGCGGGTGGCCGCTGCCGGGGAAGCCTGCGCCAGTTCATCGGCCAGCGCCGTATCCAGCCGCGCGGCGAGCGCATCATTGGCCGCCTGCACCACGCCAGCGGCATGTTGCAGCCCGGCCGCAAAGCCCGGCCCGACCTGCTCACGCGGATCCACCGCCGCCAGCAGCCGCTGATAATCCGACAGCGCGTCAGCCGCCCGCCCCTCATGCTCATGCAGGCGCCCGCGCGCCAGCAGGGCATGGGCCATATAGGGATCAAGATCGAGCGCGGCGTTGAGCGCCTCCAGCTGCGGCACCGGCTGGGCTGCCAGCGCATGCGCATTGGCCAGATTATATTGCAGGATCGCCGCGCCCGGATCGGCCTTCACCGCCGCCGCAAAGGCAACGACCGCCGCCTTTGCATCGCCACGCTGCAACGCCTGCATGCCTTGGCTGTTGAGGGCGACGGGATCTTTGCTCATGCGAGTGGTGATAGCGCAGTGCGGGGTTTGGAACAGCAGAAAAAGGGGAGCCTCCGGCGGGCAGGGTCGCGGACCCTGCACCCGTTTGATTTTGGGCGCGCTGCAGGGAGAAGCGGCAGCTTGCTGTCATTCGCATATGTATGTCACTGTCTATCTATGGTTATTCCTAACTCAAGATTGGCGACGGCTGTCATATGCGTTCTGTTGGCGACGGCAGCTCACGGCGCTGAGCTTCCACCTATCGCATTT
The DNA here is from genome assembly GCF_031422795.1 of Sandarakinorhabdus sp. GTDB lineage: Bacteria > Pseudomonadota > Alphaproteobacteria > Sphingomonadales > Sphingomonadaceae > Sandarakinorhabdus. The sequence goes on along the minus strand of NZ_JANPML010000158.1, from coordinate 966 downwards.
CTTTCGATGGGTTTCAGAGAAGCAACGATGGCTGATTTCACGAACAGCTCGTGGGCGGCAAAGCGTCAAAGAGATGCCAGTGGTTATCTTGCTGTGACAGCCGACTTCAACGGCGATGGCAAGGCTGATGAGGCTCGTATCCTGCTGAATGAGCAGCAAAAAGTGGCCTACATCGTAGCTGTCATTCAGTCTCCCGGTAAGGTCGACACTTACGTCCTGTCGCAGATGGCATTGGAGGAAGCGAAAGACATTGGGATCGCGCTGGCGAACCCGCTGGTGAACGATGAATCTCGCGGATTAGCCGGGGTCAATATTTTCGCGCTCGACACCGGACAGGGTCAAGCGAACTACTTCGACGGAGAGGAGTTCAACACACGCGTCGTTTCGTCAATAGGCACTTCGGAAAGCAAATAGCGGGCGTCCGCTAACCACCCCAAAGCTGTCATCAAGCGCCGGCCGAAAACAAAAGTGGGTGCAGGGGCTCAGCACCTGCCCGCCGGAGGCCTCTTAGTTCTTGTTCAGATTATATTTCATGATCCGCCCATGGCGCCCTTCACGGTCACGTTCCAGCGCATAGACGTCGCCTTGCGGCCCCGGCGGCAACATGGCGGCGATGGCGGCATGATCAGCGGCGGAGAGGCGCAGGTGCGCAATGGCCAGCGTGTCGGCCAGGTGGCCGGCGTGGCGGGCGCCGATGATGACGGCGCTGACTCCGGGTTGATCGAGCACCCAGCGTGCGGCGACGGCGGAGAGCGGGACGGCGTGGGCTTGGGCGATGCTGTCGAGGGTGTGGAGCAAGGCCTGGAACGCGTCCCACCCGCCGCATTCATCGATGATCAGGCGATATTTGATCAGGCTGCGGTTGGTGAGGCTTTCGGCGGGATCCTGAGCCCCAAGCCAGCGGGCGGAGAGGAAGCCGCCGGCGAGGGCGCCGTAGCAGATGAGGCCGGTGTCGCTGGCGGCCGC
>NZ_JANPML010000157.1:0-4884 GCF_031422795.1 Sandarakinorhabdus sp. | reverse complement strand
ATATTGACCGTGACGTACGACGCCAGCGACGCCAGCGCGCGCAGACCGGACACATAATCATCGGTGCGGTCTTCACTGTCCTTGTTGGCCCCCAGGTTGATGCCAACGATGCCCGGCCTGCCTTGGCGGGCCGACAGCCGGGCATGGGCGAATTCCACGCCCTTGGAGTTGAAGCCAAAGCGGTTGATCACCGCCTCATCCTCCACCAGCCGGAACAGCCGCGGTTTGGCATTGCCCGGCTGCGGGCGCGGGCAGACGCTGCCGCATTCGACAAAGCCGAACCCGAGGCGCAGCATCGCGTCCGGCACTTCGGCATCCTTGTCGAAGCCGGCAGCAAGGCCAATCGGATTGGGCAGGGCAAGGCCGGCAAGGCTGGTGGCCAGGATGGGATCATCAGCCGGCGCGGCCGGAACCAGCCCGGTCTTCAGCGCGGCCAGCGTCACATTGTGCGCGGCCTCCGGATCGAGCGCGAACAGCAGGGGTTTGAGAACAGCGAACATCGATCATCGCCATGGCAGGGCGGTGAAGCGGGTTCAATCCCCCCCGTTCACTCGGCATCTTCCTCGCGCCCCACCATATCCAGCGCCCGCGCCCGGCGCTGGTGCAGGCCGCACCAGTGCAACAGCGCCTCCTCGCGACCGTGCGTCACCCACACTTCGGCCGGGTTCAGCTCGGTGATGGTGGCGGTCAATTCGTCCCAATCGGCGTGGTCGGAAATCACCAGCGGCAGCTCGATGCCGCTCTGCACCGCCCGCTGGCGCACGCGCATCCAGCCGGATGCCATGGCGGTGATCGGATCCGGCAGGCGGCGGCTCCACACATCGCGCAGGGCCGATGGCGGTGCGATGATGATGGCGCCTTTCAGCGCATCGCCCTTCAACGTGCCAACGGCACGCAGATCACCCAGCGCCACGCCATGCGCTTCATACAGCGCGCACAGGGCGGTCATCGCGCCGTGCAGATAGATCGGCGTATCATGGCCGGCGCGGCGCAGTTCGGCGATCACCCGCTGCGCCTTGCCCAGCGCATAGGCGCCCACCGCCACGCAGCGATCGGGATTGGCGGCCAGTGCAGCCAGCAGCCTGGCGATTTCGCTGGCGGTATCGGGGTGGCGGAACACCGGCAGGCCAAAGGTGGCTTCGGTGATGAAGATGTCGCAGGTCAGCGGTTCGAAAAGCGCGCAGGTCGGATCAGGCCGGCGCTTGTAATCGCCGGAAATGATGATGCGCGTGCCAGCCTTTTCCAGCACGACCTGCGCCGAGCCCAGCACATGGCCGGCCGGCAGCAACATCAACGACAGGCCGTCGCCCAGCGCCAGCCGCTCGCCATAGGCCAAAGCCTGCCCACCCGGCTGCGGGCCAAAGCGCTGGTGCATGATGGCCAGCGTTTCGCCAGTGGCCAGCACCGTGCCATGGCCAGCACGGGCATGATCGGCGTGGCCGTGGGTGATGATGGCGCGGGCTTGCGGGCGTGACGGGTCAACCCAGGCATCAATGCCGGGCAGGTAGAGCCCCTGCGGTTGGGGCAGAATCCATTCGGGTGAGGCCGTCATGCAGGCTACGCCTTGCATCACTGCGCTACTGTGTAAAGCTGGGGCGTCAAGGTGGGAGAAGGGCAATGCGCAGGGCTGCGATTCTGATGCTGGGTCTGGCGAGCGCGGCAAGTGCCGAATCGCCGGTGACGCCGGGCAAGTGGCAGACGGTGACGAAGGTGGAGAGCATGACCATGCCGGGGGTGCCGCCCGACATGGCCAAGCGCATGGCCGGCAAACCGATGAGCGCGACTTATTGCATCACCCCTGCGCAGGCCGCCGCCGGCCCGCGCGACGTGATTGGCAAGACCAATGGCGCCTGCCGCTATCGCAGCTTTGCCGCCGCAGCCGGCCGCATCACCGCGGTGATGGAATGCAAGGCCGGCAGCGCCGGCACCCAGACCATTGCCATTTCCGGCAGCTACAGCCCAACTGCCTATGATATTCGCTCGAAAATGAGCGGCGGGGCGATGCAGTCCTCATCGCGCACGATGGGCAAGCGCCTCGGGCCCTGTTGACGGGTGCCGCCACCGCCCGGCACTTGGGCCTGGTGAACCTGCCCCCCGTCATATCCAACTGGTTTGCCGCGCGCGGCTGGCAGGTGCGTGGCCATCAGCTGGCGATGCTGGATGCGGCGGCGCGCGGCCGGCATGCGCTGCTGACGGCGCCAACCGGAGCCGGCAAAACGCTGGCGGGGTTTCTGCCAACGCTCAGCGATCTCGCCACCAATCCCGGCGAAGGCCTGCACACGCTCTATATCTCGCCGCTGAAGGCGCTGGCGGTGGATGTGCAGCGCAATCTGCTCACCCCTGTTGCCGAAATGGGCCTGGAAATCAGGGTCGAAACCCGCACTGGCGACACGCCCGCCGCGCGCAAGGCCCGGCAAAAGGAAGAACCGCCGCACATCCTGCTCACCACCCCGGAAAGCCTGGCCAATCTGCTCTCCAGCCCCGAAGCCGCCGCGATGATGGCCGGGGTGCAGCGCGTCATCATCGATGAAGTTCATGCCTTTGGCACCACCAAGCGCGGCGATCAGTTGATGCTGTGCCTTGCCCGGTTGCAGCGGCTTGCCCCCGGCCTGCAACGGGTCGGCCTGTCGGCCACCATCGCCGATCCGGAAAGCTGGGCCGGCTGGCTGGCGCCCGATGCCGATTCCACGCAGGTGGAGATTGTGGTGGCCAAGGGCGGCGCTGATCCGGCCATCGATATCTTGGTGATCGACGATCGCATTCCGTGGGGTGGCCACAACGGCCGCTGGGCCGCCCGTGCCGTCATGCGCCGCATCGAAAGCGCCCGGCTCGCCATCGTCTTCGTCAACACCCGCGCCGTGGCCGAACTGGTATTCCGCGATCTGTGGGCGGAAAATGACCAGTCGCTGCCCGTCGGTATCCATCACGGCAGCCTGGCACCCGAAGCCCGGCGCAAGGTGGAGGCCGCGATGGCCGCCGGCAAACTGCGCGCCATCGTGGCGACAGCCAGCCTCGATCTCGGCCTCGATTGGGGGGATGTCGATCTGGTCATCCAGATGGGCGCCCCCAAGGGCGCATCGCGCCTGCTGCAACGCACCGGCCGCGCCAATCACCGTATGGACGAAGCCAGCCGCTGCCTGATCGTGCCGGGCAACCGCTTCGAATATCTGGAGGCGCTGGCCGCGCGCGACGCGGTGTTTGCCGGCGAACTTGATCCCGATGGCTTTCGCCCCGGCGCGCTCGATGTGCTGGCCCAGCATGTTGTTGGCTGCGCTGCGGCCGGGCCGTTCTTTCCCGCCGAGCTTTATGACGAGGTAAAGAGCGCCGCGCCCTATGCCGGCCTCACCCGTGCTGCCTTTGATGCGGTGCTCGGCTATGCCGCGACCGGCGGTTATGCGCTGAAAGCCTATGAGCGTTACCAGCGGCTGGTGACGCAGCCGGATGGCCGCATGCGGCTGCGCAGCGCGGCGCTGGCGCGGCAGTGGCGGATGAACAGCGGCACCATCGTCGAGGCGGTCGCGATGAATGTCGTGTTTGGCAGCGGCAAATCCAACCGCCATGGCCGCAAGCTGGGCCAGGTCGAGGAGTATTTCGCCGGGCAATTGCGGGTGGGAGACAGCTTCATGTTCGCCGGCCAGGTGCTGGAAGTGACCGGCTTTGAAGGCGCCGACGTCCATGTGCGGATGGGGCGCGGCAATCCGAAAGTGCCGGTTTATGCTGGCGGCCGCATGCCGATGACGACCCGGCTGGCGCTGCGCGTGCGCGGCCTGATGAACGACCGTGCGCGCTGGCCCGACATGCCCGCTGATGTGCGCGAATGGCTGGATATTCAGGCCCGCGTTTCGCGGCTGCCGGGCCAGGATGATGTGCTGGTCGAAACGTTCCAGCGCGACGACCATTGGTACATGGTCGTCTATGGCTTTGCCGGCCACCCGGCGCACCAGACGCTGGGCATGCTGCTCACCCAGCGCATGGAACGGGCCGGGCTGAAACCCATGGGCTTTGTCGCATCCGATTACGCCATGGCCTGCTGGAGCCTCGACCCGGTCGATGATCCGCGGCCGTTGTTTGATCCCACGGTGCTGGAGGATGAGCTGGCGCAATGGCTCGCCGCCTCGCCATTCCTGCGCCGGGCGTTCCGCGAAGTGGCTATCATCGGCGGCCTGATCGAACGGGTGCAGCCCGGCGTCCACAAGACCGGCAAGGCGATGAGCGTGTCATCAGACCTGATCTATGATGTGCTGCGCCGGTACGAACCGGATCATCTGCTGCTCACCGCGGCGTGGACCGATGCGCGCGGCAAGCTGACGGATGTGGCCCGGCTGGCCGAACTGCTCGAACAGGCGCACGCACGGTTGAGCCATGTTCGCGCCGCGCACGTGACGCCGCTGGCGGTGCCGTCGCTGCTCACCATCGGGCGCGAACGGGTGGGGGACAGTGCCGATTCGGCGCTGCTGCTGGAAGCCGAGGCGCTGATTGCCGAAGCGATGCGGGTGGATTGACCGCACGGCCTGCCCGGCCCTATCGCAAATCCATGTCTGTTTCCTTTTCGTTCGCTGGTGAAGCTTTCCAGCCGCTGGCCTGCGGGGCGCTGTGGTGGCCGGCGGAGCAGACATTGTTCGTGGCCGATCTGCATTTCGAAAAAGCCAGCCATTATGCTGCGAAAGGCTGGCTGCTGCCGCCGCACGCCACCGCCGACACCGTTGCCAATCTGATCGCTGCGGTTGAGTCCACCGGCGCGCAGCGGCTGGTGTGCCTGGGCGACAGTTTCCACGATCAGGGCGGCCCCGATCGCCTGCAACCCGAAACCCGCCGCGCGCTGATGACGATGACGCGCAGCCTCGATTGGTGGTGGATCACCGGCAATCACGATGAAGATTCCGC
>NZ_JANPML010000156.1:0-5928 GCF_031422795.1 Sandarakinorhabdus sp. | reverse complement strand
GCCTTCAGGCCGGCCGCATCGGCAAAGGCGTGCTCATGCGCGAACAGCACATTGCCGTTGGCCACCGCCACCACGTCATTATGGAAGGCGCCGGCATCGATGGCGGTCTGGCTCTGCGCCACGAACAGCGCGTTCGATACGCCGTGGCGGCGGGCGATGGCTTCGGAGGCGCGACGGTTCTGGCGTGCGGGGAAGCGGCCGCCTTCCTCACCGAACACGAAGATTTCGAGGCCGGGCGCATCGTGCGCGCTGCACAGCCGCATGAAATTGGCGGCACCTTCATCGCCAAAGGCGGCTGGCAGCCCTTCGTGCACCGCAAAGGCCGGATCGGCAAAGGCGACGGCCAATTGCGCGTGGGTTTCGGGATGTTCGATGGAGCGATGGGCCATGCGCGACAGGTTGGCGGCGCTGATGTGGCAGCGGCCATCTTCGGTATCGGGCGCCGGCGAAACGGTGGCGGCGTTGGCCGTCCACATCGAACTGGCCGAGGCCGCGGTGGCGAACAGGCGCGGATCTTCGGCGGCAGCGCGGGCAATCACCTGCTCGTCCGTTCCGACAAAGCCCATCTGGCGCAGGAAGCCGACGTTCGGCCGGTCCAGCGGCAGCAGGAAACCTTGCGTGAGCCCTAGCCCCGTCACGAAGCGCATCTTGGCGATGCCCTGCAACGCCGCCGCGCGCGGACGGCTGGTGGCGCCGCCATGGCGCGCGCTGGCCAGGTTGCCGAGCGAGAGCGCCGCATAATTGTGGCTCGGCCCAATCAGGCCATCGAAGTTGATTTCGCGGATCATGGCTTCAGGCCCGTGGTGATGCCGCCGCCCAGTGCATCGGCGGCCAGCGTCGCCACTGGGAAGGCGCAATAATCGGCGGCGTAATAGGCCGATGGGCGATGGTTGCCGCTGGCCCCAATACCGCCGAACGGCGCGGCGGATGAGGCGCCGTTGGTCGGTCGGTTCCAGTTGACGATCCCGGCACGGCTGCGCGCCCAGAAATCATCGAAGCGCGCCACATCGCCGCCGATCAGCCCGGCAGCGAGGCCAAAGCGCGTGGCGTTGGCCGCCGCGATGGCCGCATCCCAATCAGCGACGCGGATGATCTGCAGCACCGGGCCGAACAATTCGTCGTCGGACGGCCCATGGCCGGTCATGTCGATGATGGCGGGGAACAGGAACGGCCTATCAGCACGGGCGCGCACGAGCGGGCGCAATACTCGGCCACCGGCGGCCTGCAAGCCAGCCCAGCCGCGCTCCAGCCCATCGGCAGCAGAATTGGAAATCACCGGACCCATGAACGGCTGCGGTTCATCGAAGGGCGCGCCGACGATCAGGCGATCAGTCAGCGCCAGCACAGCCTCTACCAACCGGTCGTCGCCCTGCCTTAGGATCAGGCGGCGCGCGTTGGTGCAGCGTTGGCCGGCCGACAGGAAGGCCGATTGCACCACCGTGGCTGCCGCCGCGTCGATGTCATCCAATCCCCAAGCCACCAGCGGATTGTTGCCGCCCATTTCCAGCGCCAATATGCGGTGCGGCGTATCGGCAAACTGCCGCGCCAGGGCTGCGCCAACGTGCGCCGAACCGGTGAACAACAGGCCGTCGATCTCGGCACCGGCCAGTTCGCGTCCCACGTCGCCGCCGCCATGAACAAGGTTCAGCACGCCATCGGGCAGGCCGGCCTGCGCCCACAGGCTGGCCATCAGTTCGGCCACGGCGGGCGTCTGTTCGGATGGCTTGAACACGATCGTGTTGCCGGCCAGCAGCGCCGGCACGATATGGCCGTTGGGCAAATGCGCCGGGAAATTATAGGGCCCCAGCACCGCCAGCACGCCGTGCGGCTTGTGGCGCAACTCCTGGCGCACGCCGCCCCCTTCCGCCAGTTTCTCGCCCGCGCGCTCGGCCTGTGCGGTGATGGAAATTTCCACCTTGGCCGCCACGCTGGCAGCTTCGGTGCGGGTTTCCCACAATGGCTTGCCGGTTTCGGCGGCAATCAGGCGGGCAAAGCCGTCGGCCTCCGCCTCCACGGCGGCCTTGAAGGCGCGCGCGATGGCGATGCGTTTTGCCAGCGGCGTGCGCGCCCAGCCGGGGGCTGCGGCCCGCGCCCGGGCCACAGCGGCCGCCACGCCGCCCACCGGGCCAGCCCAGATGGCTTCGCCGGTGCAGGGATCGGTGGAAACCAGTTCAGCAAGCGACATGACGGATCCTCGTGCCGGGCGTGATGCCCAACGGTTCGGCAATCGCAGCGGGCAGTGTGCGAGCATCATCGGCCAGCGGCGACAAAAAGGCCTGGAAATCGTGCAGCGCGCCGGCGGCCACCAGCTGCGGCGGCCCATCGATGGCATCGGCCAGCGCGGCAATCTCGGCTTCGCTGGCGCCGCGGATGGACTTCAGATCGTCGATGCGGGCGCTCACGGTTGGGCCGCCGTCGAAAATGTCGACATAATTGTCGAAACTGAAGCCTTCGGAGAGCAGCATGGCCAGTGCCGCGCGGCCACTGCCATGTGGTTGGCCGATGGCGGCGCGGGCATCATCGGACAACAGATCGGTATAGATCGGATGGCGCGGCATCAGATCGGCGATGAACTGGTTGCCATGCACGGCGTTGAACTTATCGGCTTCGGGAAAGCTGATGCCAAAGAATTTGGCGCCCAGCGCATCCCAGAACGGCGAATGGCCCGCCGCATCCATCACGCCGCGCAGTTCGGCTATCACCCGGTCGCCAAAGCGGGCGCGATGTTGGGCAATGAACAGGTATCGCGCGCGGGCCAGCAAGCGGCCCAGCCCGCCGGTGCGCAGATCGGGGTGCAGGAACAGCCCGCCCACTTCCGACGCGCCGTCAAAATCGCTGGTGAGCGACAGGAACTGGATGCGCAGCGTGCGGGCCAGTTCCTTGCTGGTTTGGGTGAGAGTGGAAATCTTGTAGCTGTAGAACGGCCATTCCGCGCCGACCCGGCTGAACACCATGCCGGTGCCGCCAATCCGTCCGGTTGCCACTTCTTCCAGCAACAGCAGATACAGTTCGTTGTGCGGCTCAGCTTCGGGCCGGGCAAAGCTGGCATCAGACCAGGCGATGCGGCGCGCGAGGGCGCCTTCGTCGGCGGGCAGATTGGTGAAACCACCACCGGTAAGCTTGGCCAGCGCCAGCACGGCCGGCAGATCGGTGCTGCGCGCCGGGCGCACGCGCCATTCACCCGGAGCAATCGCAGGCGCAATCGCAGGCGCAATTGGGGCAGAGGTCATCGTTTCCACCCATGTTGCGCGACGCGCATCAGCACCAATGCGGCCAGCTTCGTCCGTTCTTCCAGCGAATCGGCGCACAGAAATTCTTCTGCACTGTGGATGGCGCCGCCGCGCGGCCCCATCGTGTCGACCACCGCCAGGCCCGTGGCGGCAAGATTGTTGCCGTCACACACGCCGCCGGTATCGCGCCAGCCGATGGCCAGGCCCAATGAGGCGCCGCACGATTTCACCAGATCGAACAGGCGCTGCTGATTGGCGTCGAGCGGCTTGGGCGGGCGGGCAAAGCTGCCGTGCACGTGAATATGCACGTCGTGCGCCGTCGCCACTGCCGCCACGGCCTCGTTGATCCCGGCTTCGGCGCGCAGCTGGGCGGCTGCACTGCGCGGGCGCATGTTCCAGCGCAGCACGGCAGCATCGGGCACGACATTGTTCGGCCCGCCGCCGTCAATCCTGGCCGGGTTGACCGACAGATCGTCGCCGGCAAGGCTTGCCAACTGCAGCGCCAGATCGGCAGCGGCGAGCAGCGCATTGCGTCCGTCTTGCGGATTGCGCCCGGCGTGGGCGGCTCGGCCGTGGATGGCGGCGGAAAAATTGCCCGATCCCGCCCGCGCACCGGCCAAGGTGCCATCGGGAAGCGCCGGTTCGAAGGTCAGGCCGAGGTGGCAACGTTTGGCCGCTTCGGCCAGCAAGGGCGCAGAGCCGGGGGAGGACACTTCTTCATCGCTGTTGAGGATCACTTCCCAGCCGATGGCATCTGCAAACGGGCTGGCCTCCAGCGCGGTCAGTGCCGCCTTGATGACCGCGATGCCGCCCTTCATGTCGGCCACGCCAGGGCCGTTCAGCGTATCGGCATCCAGCCAGCGGCACATCTGAAACGCGTGATCGGCAGGGAACACCGTATCCATATGGCCGGTCAGCAGCACGCGCACCGGCGCATTGGGGCGCTTGACGATATGGAGATTGTCGCCGTGCAGCAGCGCTCGTTCGGTGCCGCCGGCATCGATCTGGCTGGCCGGGGCCGCAGCCACCCGTGTCGCCGTACCGCCGAGCGGGGCAAAGGCCGCATCCAGCACGTCAATCATCTGCGCCAGCCCAGCCAGATTGCGGCTGCCGGTGTTGATCGCCGCCCAAGCTTCGATCTCGGCCAGCAGGGCCGGACGCAGCCCATCGATACGGGCCAGCGCATGGGCTTCAACAGGCGTGAGGACAGTCATCCCGGCACCATAATGTGTGATTTGTGCAACCGCCAGCCGTTTTTGTGATTCCTGTCACATGGTCAGTGACCGCCTTCGCCGCTCTGCCACCTTGACCGCACCCACCATTGCTGGGCATGACATTCCCATGACGGAGACGCCGAACCACATGGGGTCGGAATCGGCGCTCCCTGCAAGGGGATTTGGCTTGAACAAATGGCGCGTCAAGTCGCTGGATTCGATCCTGGCGACCGCTGAAAAGAAATCGCTCACCCGCTCGCTGGGGGCGTTCCAGCTCACCATGCTGGGCATTGGCGGCATCATCGGCACCGGCATCTTCGTGCTCACCGCCGAAGCCGCGCAGATGGCCGGGCCGGGCATGCTTATCAGCTTCGTGCTGTCGGCGCTGGTCTGCGGCCTCGCTGCGCTCTGCTATGCTGAACTGGCCGCGATGGTGCCGGTTTCGGGCAGCGCCTACACCTATTCCTATGCCACTTTCGGCGAGATCCTCGCCTGGATCGTCGGCTGGGCGCTGGTGCTGGAATATGCCGTGGCCGCGTCCGCCGTTGCAGTCGGCTGGTCAGGCTACATGGTCGGCGTGCTCGACAATTTCCTCGGTATCCAGCTGCCACCAGCATTGGTTACGGGGCCTTATGCCGGCGGGATCATCAACCTGCCGGCGGTGGTCATCGCGCTGGCGGTCACCTGGCTGCTGGTACTGGGCACCAAGGAAAGCGCCACGGTCAACTCCGTGCTGGTCACCGTGAAAGTGGTGGCCTTGGCCGCGTTCATCTTCCTGGCGGTTCCGGCGGCCACAGCCGACAAGTTCGAACCGTTCCTGCCCTTGGGCGCGACGGGTGCCATTGGCGCTGCATCGATCATCTTCTTTGCCTTCGTGGGCTTCGATGCGGTCTCCACAGCCGCCGAAGAAACCAAGAACCCGCAGCGCAATATCCCGATCGGGCTGATTGCCAGCCTGGCCATCTGCACCGTGTTTTATATGCTGGTGGGTGCCGGCGTGATCGGCAGCTATGGCGCGCAGCCGGTGTTTGGCCCGAACGGTGAAGCCTTGGCGCCCGGCTCGCCGGAACTGGTCGCCCAGTGCAAGACCTTTGCCGAAGCCACGCTGCCCGTCGTCTGCTCCAACGAAGCGCTGGCCCACGTGCTGCGCGCCATCGGCCATCCCGGCGTTGGCAACGTGCTGGGTCTCGCCGCCGGTTTCGCGCTGCCGTCCGTCGTCCTGATGATGATGTTCGCGCAAACCCGCGTGTTCTTCGTGATGAGCCGCGATGGCCTGCTGCCGGGCGCCCTGTCAAAGGTGCACCCGAAATACGGCACGCCGCACGTGGTGACGATCATCACCGGCGTGGGCGTCGCCATCTCGGCGGCCTTCTTCCCGGTTGGCCAGCTCGCATCAGTGTCGAACGGCGGCACGCTGTGCGCCTTCTTCTTCGTCAGCCTCGCCATCATGACTCTGCGTCGCACCGATCCGGACCGCAAACGCG
>NZ_JANPML010000155.1:0-3061 GCF_031422795.1 Sandarakinorhabdus sp. | reverse complement strand
GTTTCCACGCCGCCAGCGCCGAACGGCAACCAGGGGTGGGGGCCGAAACTGCCTTCGCTGGCCAGACCCAGCGGCAAGCCAGTGGCGGCCATGCCGGCCTTGGCCTTGGCCAGCGCGGCCTCCGCCGCCGTGCCGCTGCGGAGGGTGGTGCCGGTGAAGCTGCCAAACGCGTCGGTATCGATTGCGACGGGTTCGACGATCAGCCCCAGCCGGCGTGCCAGCGGCGGCGCCATGGCGCGCGCCTTGCCATGCTGCGTGGCCAGTGCAACGCGCAGGCCCGAATAGGGCTGAGGGGCGAGGGTTTCAGGCAACGAAGCGCCAGCCGAGCACCTCGCCAGCGTGGAACGGCACCAGTTCGCTGTCTGCCGCCGGGATGCGGGCGGGCACGGGCGTGGCCACGCGTTCCAGCGTGATGAAATCCGGGTTCAGCGGCAGGCCATAGAAGCGCGGGCCATGTTCGCTGGCAAAGCCTTCCAGACGATCGAGGGCGCCTTCTTCCTCGAACACCTTGGCATAGGCTTCGATGGCAAAGGGCGCGCAATAGATGCCAGCGCAGCCGCAATCGCTTTCCTTGGTTTCCACCGCATGCGGCGCGCTGTCGGTGCCCAGGAAGAATTTCGGATTGCCGCTGGTGGCTGCCGCCCGCAGCGCCTGGCGGTGCAGTTCGCGCTTGGCGACGGGCAGGCAATAGAAATGCGGGCGCATGCCGCCTTCGAACATGGCGTTGCGGTTGATGGCGAGATGATGCGGCGTGATTGTGGCGGCGATGTTGGGGCCAGAATCGCGCACGAAATCCACCGCATCCTTCGTGGTGATATGTTCGAACACGATCTTCAGCGCCGGGAAATCGGCCACGACGCCCATCAGCGTGCGCTCGATGAACACGGCTTCCCGGTCGAAGATGTCGACGCTGTGATCGGTCACTTCGCCGTGGATCAACAGCGGCATGCCGATGCGCTGCATGGCGTCCAGCGCCGGCGCGATAAGGCGCACATCGGTGACGCCGTGGGCGCTGTTGGTGGTGGCGTGGGCCGGGTAAAGCTTTGCTGCGGTGAAGATGCCTTCCGCGTGGCCGCGCACCAGCTCGTCCGGATCGATGCCGTCGACCAGATAGCAGGTCATCAGCGGTTCGAACGCGAGGCCCGGCGAGACGGCGGCGCGGATGCGGTCGCGATAGGCCGCGGCAGCAGCGGCGGTCGTCACCGGCGGCTTCAGATTGGGCATCACGATGGCGCGGGCGAACTGGCGTGCGGTGGCATCGGCCACGGCGGCCAGCATGGGCCCGTCGCGCAGATGCACATGCCAATCATCAGGGCGGCGGATGGTGAGGGACGCGGTCATGGCCGGCCTGTTACGCCCTTCATCGCCCGCCGAAAAGCCATTTGAAACAAGGTCACTCCGGAATGATGCGTAAAGCCCCGGCAGGGCTGGCGGAGTAGAACGGACATCGGGTGGAGGCTGGCCGGTTCACGGCCTTTCGGAACGGCGCTGCATGAAGAATATCCTGCTCAACATCCACGATGACGATGGCCAGTCTGGTCGGCTCGCGGTGGCGCTGGATGTGGTGCAGCAAACCGGTGGACACCTGATCTGCGTGCAGGTGACTCCCGTGGAAGCCTATGTCGTCGATCCTTATGGCGGCATGTTCGGCATGGCGGCGCTGATCGATACGCTCCATTATCAGGACAAGACCCTGCGCCTCGCCATCGAAGCCCGGCTGAACTGCAGCGGCGTCGCGTGGGACTGGCGCAGCCACGACGGCAACCTGGTGGAAACGCTGATCGACCAATCGATGCTGGCCGATCTTGTGGTGCTGAGCCAGCCAACTGCCCAGCAACGACGGGGCGGGCGCCAGCCGCACGCCATCGTGGGTGATGTGGTGATGTACACGCGCTGCCCGGTGCTGATGGTGCCGCAGGGCATGGAACGGCTTGATCTGGCCGGCCCGGTTGTGGTGGCCTGGAATGGTTCGGCCGAAGCCGCCCATGCACTCCGGCTGGCGTTGCCTCTGTTGCAGCGGGCAACTGCCGTGCACCTTGTTGAAGTGAGCGACGATGTGCCGGGCCTGGCGGCGCGCGAGGCGGCGCAGTGGCTGTCGCGCCACGGCGTTGCCGCTGATGTGCATGAATGGCCGGCCAAGGGCAGGCGGGTGAGCGTGGCGCTGCTGCATGCAGCGGCCGAATTGTCGGCGCGCACCATGGTCATGGGGGCCTATGGCCACAGCCGCCTGCGGGAAACCGTGCTGGGCGGGGTGACGCGCGAACTGATCGCGTCGGCCAATTTGCCATTGCTGCTGGCACACTGACGTTTTTCAAATACCGGCGTTGAACTCTGGCGTTGAACTCTGGCGTTGAAATTGCCGGCATTTGGGGCAGTAGTACACCGCGTGTGCCCTTTCATCGACAACCACAAGCCGATCAGCCCGGCCTTGCTACACAGCGCGGAAGCGCTGCAGGACACGATTCTTGCCACGGTTCCTGATGCACTGATCGTCATCGACGAAGCCGGCACCATCCTGTTGTTCAGCGAAGCGGCGCACCGCATGTTCGGTTATGCTGATCCCGAGGTGCTGGGCCAGAATGTGAAGATCCTGATGCCCAATCCGGATCGCGCCCGCCATGATGATTATATGCGCCACTATATGGAAACCGGCGAAGCCCACATTATCGGCGTTGGCCGGGTGACGACGGCACGGCGGCGCGATGGCAGCAGTTTCCCCATCGAGCTGTCCATCGGCGAGGCCCATACCGAAAATGGCCGGCTGTTTACCGGCTTCATCCGTGACCTGACCGAAATGCAGCGCGCCGAGCGCCGCCTGAACGATCTGCTGACCGAATTGTCGCATATCAGCCGGGTATCGGCGATGGGCAGTCTGGCCAGCGCGCTGGCGCATGAATTGAACCAGCCGCTCACCGCCATCGCCAGCTATGCCGAAGGCGCGTTGGCGCTGCTGGGCGATGAAGGCACGCCCACGCCGGACAATATCGACATGGTGCGCGAAGCGCTGGTCGAGGCCAACGCGCAGGCGTTGCGCGCCGGCCAGATCGTGCGCCGCCTGCGC
>NZ_JANPML010000154.1:0-10183 GCF_031422795.1 Sandarakinorhabdus sp. | reverse complement strand
GATGATTTCACCGTGCGCGGCGGGGCGGCCGATGCCAGCCTGCACCGCAAGCTGATCGCGGCCGAACAGTTGGCCAGCGAATATCGCCTGCCGCTGATCCGCATGATCGAAGGCACTGGCGGCGGCGGCAGCGTGCGCACGTTGGAAACCGCCGGTTACACCTACATCCCGAAAATCCCCGGCTGGGAACTGATGACAGCCAACCTGTCCAAGGTGCCGGTGGTGGCGTTGGGCCTGGGCCCCGTAGCTGGGCTGGGCGCCGGACGGATGGTCATGGCGCATTATTCGCTGCTGGTGGATGGGGTGGCCCAGATGTTCGTGGCTGGGCCACCGGTGGTCGCGGCTGCCGGTGAGCAGCGCACCAAGGAGGAACTGGGGGGCGCTGCCATCCACGCAGCCAATGGCGCAGTGGATGATCGGGTGGCGAGCGAAGCCGAAGCCTATGCCCGCACACGCTGGTTCCTGTCCTACCTGCCGTCGTCGGTGGAGGAACTGCCGGCCCGCGCGGCCTGCCGCGATCCGGCGAGCCGGTCCGAAGAATGGTTGATCGGCGCCGTGCCGCGCGATCCGCGCCGGCTCTATCCGGTACGACCCATCGTGGAAGCGGTGGTGGACAAAGGCAGCTGGTTCGAAATCGGGCGGGAGTGGGGCACCGGCGTCGTGACCGGCCTGGCCCGGCTTGATGGCTGGCCGGTGGCCATCGTGGCGTCGAACCCGGAAAGCCTGGGCGGATTGTGGACAGCAGCAACCGCCCGCAAGGTCGAACGCATGGTTGATCTGGCGGATACATTCCACCTGCCGATCATCCAGCTGGTTGATAATCCCGGCTTCCTGATTGGCAGGCGGGCCGAGGAAGAAGCCACAATTCGTTGGGGTTCCAGAGCCTTAGCCGCCATATATCAATCATCCGTACCCTGGTGCTGCGTGGTGATGCGCAAGGCCTATGGCATGGCCGGCAGTGGCCACGCCCCGGCAGACCGTTTCCGCTGGCGGATGGCGTGGCCATCGGGCGATTGGGGATCGCTGCCCATCGCTGGCGGGCTGGAGGCGGCCTATCGCGCCGACCTGGAAGCTGCGGAGGACCCGGCAGCGATGCTGGCCGAAATCAAGGCCAGGCTGGAACAAGTGCGATCGCCGTTTCGCACGGCGGAAAAATTCGGCGTGGAGGCGATCATCGATCCGCGCGCCACACGGGCGGAACTGTGCCGGTTTGCGAACATGGCGCAGCGGGGGTTGAAGCCGGGAGGGAAAGGGCGGGGGCTGCGGCCCTGAGGGGGAGCGCGCACATCAATCCTGCGGTGGCGGCGTCATCCCCATCGCCTGCATGCGCTTCATGCCTTCCATCAGTTCGGGCTGCGTCACAAACCCATCCTTGTCCGCATCGATCATGGCAAAGCCCATCTCGCGGCGGCCGGCGGCGAGCCATTCTTCCTTGCTCCACTTGCCATCCTTGTTGGCATCAGCGGCGATCAGCCGTTCGCGCGGGGAGGCGGGCGGCGTGTCTTGCGCGAAAGCGGGGGCAGCGGCCAGCAGTGTGATAGCGAGGAACAAGCGCATCAGAACAGTCTCCAGTTGCAAGTGGGCAGCCTATCAACGGCTGACACCACTGCAATCCCTCGTTGCCGGGCCTTATTCGCGGCGCAGATTGTTCACGCGGTCGCGGGTCACCGGATAATCAATGCCGTCCGGGATGGTGAGCCAGGGTTCGCCGTCGATCACCTCGAAGGCCGGCTGCACATAGGGGGCGGGCAGGGCGCTGATGCGTTCGAACAGATGGGCCAGCGTTTGATATTGCGCCAATCGGTGCATGTTGCACCAGGTGGGGAACACCATCGCCGCCGTGCCGGCCTCGTAATCGGCGATGGCCTGCGCGGCGGTGGTCCAGCGCAGCGCCTTGGCTTCAAAGCCATCGGGCGTGATGGCGGCGCTGGCGGACCGGCCGGCATCTGCGAGGTAGAAGCGTGTATCAAAGCGGCGCACGATGGCGGCGGCGGACGGCGGTTCCCAGCGGGCAAACGGGATGAAGCGCGCGGCATCCACCTGGTGGCCCATGGCGCCCAGCATGGCGGCAAAGCCAACGGCTTCGGCTTCGTCCGGCCCGGCGGCGAGCTGAGAACGCGCATGCGCCAGCGCGGCTTCGTCGGGGTGGGGCCCCTCGGTCAGCAGCACACCGGTTTCCTCCAGCGCTTCGCGGGCACAGGTGATGCGGGCGGCGGCATCGAGATCATCGAGGCCGCCGAAGCCCATGGCCAGCATTTCGTTGCGGGCGATGTGAATGTCGCTGGCATCAACGCGGCCACCTGGAAACACCAGGGCGCCGCCGGCAAAGGCCAGTTGTTCGCCGCGCTGGACGAGCAGAAATTCGGGCACGCCACCCGGCCCTTCGCGGGCGAGGATGACGGTGGCGGCCTGGATGGAAACGGGTTTTGCAGGGTCAGACATCAGTCGATTCTAGCGCATGTCGTGCCCGGCATCCCCTGTGCTATTAATGGGCCGAAGGAGGGTCGGAATGACAGCGGTGGAACTGGTCGGCGTGGCGGGCAGCCTTTCGTTGCTGGCGGGCTGGCGGCTATATGCCGTGGCGCTGGCGGCCGGCCTGTGGGCGCGGTTTGGCGCGGGCATGGGCGTGCCGGCACCAGAAACACTGGCCGTGCTGGGCCATCCGCTGCTGCTTGGCCTTGCCGGCCTGGGCACGCTGGCCGAATTTTTTGCCGACAAACTGGCCTGGCTCGATAGCCTGTGGGACGCGCTGCACACGTTGATCCGGCCGCTGGGCGGCGCGTTGATTGCACTTGCCGTCATCGGCCCGGCCGATCCGGTGTGGCAGATTGCGGCGCTGCTACTGGGCGGCGGTGCAGCGCTGGCCAGCCATGCGGCAAAGGCTGGCGGCCGCGCGCTGATCAACACCAGCCCGGAACCGTTCAGCAACATCATCGTATCGCTGGCCGAAGACGGGCTGACGGCGGCCGCGCTGTGGCTGGTGGCGGCGCATCCCGAATGGGCGGCAGCGCTGGCGGGGATGTTGCTGGTGGCGACCGGCGTGCTGCTGTGGCTGGGCTGGAAACTGCTGGGCCGGCTGTTGCCGCGCCGAAGCGCCGCGCCGCCATCATGACGCCCTGATAACGCTGTGCCACCTCGGCGCTTGGCGGCGGCGCGGGCTTGCGATAGAGGCGTGGGAACTTCTCGGGAGCCCCGTTGCAATGAGCGTTCGTCCCTGGCGTGACATCACCCGCCGCAAGAGCCGGCAAATCATGGTGGGCAAGGTGCCGGTGGGCGGTGATGCCCCCATCGCCGTGCAAACCATGACCAACACCCCCACCGAGGACGCCGGAGCGACGATCGATCAGATCCGCGCCTGCGAAGACGTGGGCGCCGATATCATCCGCGTCAGTTGCCCAACCAAGGAATCCACCGCCGCTTTCCGCCAGATCACCCGCGCCGCCAAGGTGCCGATCGTGGCCGACATCCACTTTCATTACAAACGCGCGTTGGAAGCCGCCGATGCCGGCGCTGCCTGCCTGCGCATCAACCCCGGCAACATCGGCAGCCGCGAACGCATCCGCGAAGTGGTGAACGCTGCCAAGGCCAACGGCTGCGCCATCCGCATCGGCGTGAACGCCGGCAGCCTTGAAAAGCATCTGCTCGAAAAATATGGCGAGCCTTGCCCGGAGGCGCTGGTGGAAAGCGCGCTGGAGCATATGAAATATCTGCAGGACGAAGATTTCCACGAATTCAAGATCAGCGTGAAGGCCAGCGACGTGTTTCTGGCGGTCGCTGCTTATAATGGCTTGGCCGAAGTCTGCGATTATCCGCTGCATCTGGGCATCACCGAAGCCGGCGGGCTGCAGGGTGGCACGGTCAAATCCTCCATCGGCATGGGCATGCTGCTGTGGGCGGGCGTTGGGGATACCATCCGCGTGTCGCTGTCGGCCGATCCGGTGGAGGAAGTGAAGGTTGGCTATCACATCCTCAAATCGCTCGGCATTCGTGCCCGCGGCGTGCGCGTGGTGTCGTGCCCGTCGTGCGCTCGCCAGGGCTTTGACGTGGTGCGCACCGTGGAGGCGCTGGAAACCCGGCTGGCGCACATCACCACGCCGCTGTCGCTGTCGGTGCTGGGCTGCGTCGTCAATGGCCCCGGCGAAGCGCGCGAAACCGATATCGGCCTCACCGGCGGCGGCAATGGCCGGCACGCGGTGTTCCTGTCCGGCATCAGCGATCACGTGATCGACAGCGAAGCCATGCTTGAGCACATCGTGAAACTGGTCGAAGCCAAGGCCGCCGAGATCGACGCCATCAACGCCGCAGCGGCAGCAGCCGCCGCATAATCATGCACGGCGGCCCACCGCGCCCGCGCCGGGTGGAAGAACCCGTGCGCCAGCAAGCCGTCGCCTATGGCTATGGCGTAGCGCTCTGGTGTTTCGGGCTGGGCGCACTGGTCGTGCTGCTCGAAGCGTTCGGGTTGGGCTTTGATGCCGACCGCATCACCTGGATCGCCGGCCTCACCGGCCCGGCGGCGTTGGCTTGGCTGCTGAAACGGCTGTGGCAGCCCGACCGGGTTGATCGCGGCTCGCGCTATTGGCTGTTTGCCATCCCATCCGTCAGCCTCGCCTTTTTCAGCGTGATGTGGATGTTCAAGGCGATGGGGCGAATGCTGTGATCCGTCTTGCCAGCGCCGGGTTGTGGCTGGGCGTGGGCCTGGCCAAGATAGCGGCGCTGGTCTGGTTGATCGACGAACGCTGGCAATTGGCGCTGCTGGCGCTGGTGGCGGCGTGGTCGATGGCCGGCATCGCCCTGTGGTTGCGGGCCCTGCGGTTGCGGGGCTTGCGCCGCGCCTGATCTGCCGCCATTCCGTCAGCATGATCCGTTTTGCCACCCCCGCCGATATTCCCGCCATCCACCAATTGATCGTTGAACTGGCGATCTATGAAAAAGAACCGGACGCGGTGAAGGCAACCCACGCCGATCTTGATCGCGCGCTGTTTGGCGAACGGCCGGTGGCCGAATGCGTGCTGGCCGAGCAGGACGGGCAGCCGGTGGGCCTCGCGCTGTTCTTCACCAATTTTTCGACCTGGACCGGCAAACCCGGCCTGTATCTGGAAGATCTGTTCGTGCAGCCCACGGCGCGCGGCAGTGGCACCGGCAAGGCGTTGCTGGCGCATCTGGCGCAGATCTGTGTGGCGCGCGGCTATAGCCGGTTTGAATGGAGCGTGCTGGATTGGAACACGCCGGCCATCGGTTTTTACACGTCGCTGGGTGCAAAACTGATGGACGGCTGGACCGTGATGCGTCTTGATGGCGACGCGTTGAGCAAGCTGGCGGGGACAGGCGATGGAAACGATCGAGACTGATTATCTGGTGATCGGTGCCGGCGCGATGGGCCTGGCCTTTGTCGACACGCTGCTGACCGAATTGCCCGAAGCCACCATCACCATCGTTGATCGCCATGCCAAACCGGGCGGGCATTGGAACGATGCCTATCCGTTCGTCACCCTGCACCAGCCCTCGGCCTTTTATGGCGTCGCATCGCTGCCGCTGGGGTCAGGGCGTATCGACAGCCACGGGCTGAATGCCGGGTTGTATGAGCTGGCCTCCGGGCCGGAAGTCAGCGCCTATTACGATCAGGTGATGAACCGGGTGCTGCTGCCTACGGCACGCGTACGCTATTTCCCGATGAGCGAATATGCCGACGATGGCCGCATTGTCAGTCTTGTTTCGGGTGTGGAAACCCAGGTGCGGATCGCCCGCAAGACAGTCGATTCAACCTATCTCGGCACCAACGTGCCGGCCACGCACACGCGCAAATTTTCGGTTGCAGATGGGGTGCGCATCGTGCCGCCCAATGATCTGCCGCACCTGTGGCGCAATCCCGCCGCGATGCCCCGGCATTTCACCGTGCTCGGCGCCGGCAAAACCGGGATGGACACGATCATCTGGCTGCTGAATGCCGGTGCCACGCCCGACATGATCAGCTGGGTGGCGCCGCGGGCCTCGTGGTTTTTCAATCGCAAATCCGTGCAGCCGGGCCAGGCCTTTTTTGACGAGGCGATCGGCGGCCAGCTGCGACTGATGCAGGCACAGGGGCAGGCGAGTGATGCCGCCGATCTGTTCGCGCGGCTGGAAGCCTGTGGCTATATGCACCGCATCCACCGCGATGTGCTGCCCGAAATGTTTCACTATGCCATCGCGTCTGAAGCCGAGATCACCGTTTTGCAACGCATCACTGATGTGATCCGGCAGGGCCGGGTGCAGGCGCTGGAAGCAGGCCGGATGGTGATGGAACGGGGCGAGCGCGCCACCGCGCCGGGCACATTGTTTGTCGATTGCACCGCGACCGCTGTTGAGCGCCGGCCGCCGGTGCCGGTGTTTCAGCCCGGCCGCATCGTGCCGCAGATGATCAGGCTGCCGCAGCCGGCATTCAGCGCGGCGATGATCGCGTGGGTGGAGGCTCATGTGGACAGCGAAGCGGCCCAGAATGCGCTGACCACAGCGGTGCCACTGCCCGACGGCATCGCCGATTTTCCGCGCGCGGCGCTGGTCAATATCTTCAATCAAGGGGCCTGGTCACAGCATCCTGCGCTGATGCAGTGGATCAACAATTGCCGGCTGGATGGTTTTGGCGCGGTAGTTCGCGACGTACAGCCCGATGAAGCCGACAAGATCGCCATCCTCATGCAACTGCGGCCGGCCGCGATGGCGGCGATGGCAAATCTGCAGAAGATGATTGGCTGACAGCCCCGGCCTGCACAATGCCGGCCGGGGCAAGGTGCAACTTACCCGCGCGGCGCGCCAGGGTGTTCCTTGGGCTCCAGCGCCAGTTCACCGGCCTTGGCGGCGTTGTAGCGTTCGATGGATTCCATCACCAGCCGCTCGGCGGTGGCCTTGCCTTCAAAGCCCTGGCACTTCACCCATTTGCCGGGCTCCAGATCCTTGTAGTGGGTGAAGAAATGTTCGATCTGATCGAGCACGATCTTGGGCAGATCGGTGTATTCCTGCACGTCGGAATAATAAGGATAGACCTTGTTGACCGAAACGCAGATCAGTTTGACATCACCGCCGGCATCATCTTCCATCATCAGCACGCCCACCGGCCGCACACGGGCGATGGAGCCGGGGATGAACGGCGAGCGGGCCACGATCAGCGCGTCGATGGGGTCGCCATCGTCGGCCAGCGTGTGCGGGACGAACCCATAGTTGCACGGATAGCGCATGGCCGTGTGCAGGATGCGATCCACGAACAGCGCGCCGGACGCCTTGTCGAGCTCATATTTCACCGGCTCACCGCCCAGCGGGCATTCGATCACGACGTTCAGATCGTGCGGCGGGGCAACGCCAATCGGGATGGCATCGATACGCATGGGAATCTCCTGTAGGCCTATGGCGGGCCGGTTACGGGGCTGCGTCAATAAAGTCCACGTGCCAAATGCCGCGGACGATTGGATCTTGGATCGAGAAGGGGGTTGGTGATGGCATTCTGGGCGGCAAACTGGGCCTGGGGTGCGCTGTTCCTCGGCGGACTGTTCGAGGCTGGCTTTACCACGGCGCTGCGCCACATTGATGGCGGCCGCAATATTGGCGCGCTGATCGCCTTTCTGGTGTCGGTCACCGCATCAATGGGCCTGTTGGCGCTGGCCGGACGGCATATCCCGATGGGCACGGCCTATGCGGTATGGGCCGGCATTGGCGCTGCGGCCACCGCCATCATCGGCGTGGCCTGTTATGCCGAACCAATGTCGCTGGTGCGCGGGCTGCTGGTGATCGGCCTGATCGGCTGCATCGTGGGCCTGAAAGCGCTGGGCTGACCGCTTACTTTCTCGCCGCCAGCAGCATCTCCAGCGGCGTCTGCTTTGCCGGGCCGATGCGTTCCAATCGTGGATAGCGCAAGCCGCCGTGCCACGCCCAATCGACGGTTCGCACCCGGTCATCGGTTTTCACCAGCAGCCGGATCGGTGTGCTGCCGCCTTTTGCCGCCGTCACCGCTGCCCGCAGCGCATCATCGCTGTAAGGCAGCTCGTTCACCGCCAGCAGCACATCACCCACCACCAGCCCGGCATCAAAGGCGGCGCTGTTCCACAGCACTTGTTCCACCTTGCCCGCAGTGCCCAGCAGCAGCCCGCCCGAAAAGCTCAGGTTCACCTGGCGCCGGTTGGCATCGGTGAAGGCGGTTGTTGGCTTGTCGAGATAGACCAGCTTCCAGCCGGCCAGTTCAAGGCCCTTCAACGGCGCGCTTGTCGCTTTCTCGGTGAGCCGACGTGTGAGCAACCCGGCCCAATCATAGCGCTGCACGGCATATAGTTCGGCAACGAGACTGTTGAAATCATACGGCTTCACGCCCCAATCGCCTTCGCCGGTGCCAAAAAAACGGCGTGCAAAATCATCAAGGCCGCGGGTGCCGCCGCTTTCCCGCCGGATGATGGCGTCGGCTTCCAGCCAGATCAGCATCCCCTCGTTGTAATAATCCTCGCTGCGCTGGAAGCTCAGCCAGCCCTTGGGCGCGCGCGGCGTGATCAGCGGATCGTTGGTGGTATCATCCAGGCTGCGCCAGCTGCGTGCCGGGCGGTTGTCCAGCGTGGCCGCGATGCCGGCCAGTTGGTCCATTGTGTCCGCCACGCTCACCAACCCGGACCGCGCCTGCAGCACATAGCCCCAGAATTGCGTTTGGCCTTCATACACCCACAGCATCGAATTGCGCATTGGCGTGCGGAAATCCGGCGTGACCAGATCGGCGCCGCGCCGGTGCTTGCCGTTCCAGCTGTGGGTGAATTCATGCGGCAACAGGTTGCGCCGGCCGGGGCCCTTTTCCCAGTCGGTGAAATAACCGGTGTCCACCCCGTTTTCGGAAGAACGGTGATGCTCCAGCCCGATCCCGCCCATCTTCTCGGTCAGCGACAGCAGCAGATCATAATGATCAAACTGGCGGGTGCCGAACAACTTCAGCGCTTGGCTCACCAGCGCCTTGTGCTTTTCAACCTGTTCCGGCGTGGCATTCAGAAACCGCGCTTCATCGGCCACGACATTCAATGTGACATTGCTGCCCAGATCCCATTTGGCGAAATGGCGACCGGCAAAGAACGGGCTGTCCACCAATGTCTCGTAATCGACCGTCTGATAGGTGATGCGGCTGCCATCGCGGCTGGCTTCCCGCAGGGCCGATGCCGCCTGCCAGCCCTGCGGCCAGGTGACGGACAATGACACGGGGATAGCCCGCGTGAACCAGCCCGCTGGATAGAGCGACACACTGTTGGGCTGCAGGTTGAGCATGTCGGAGGTGACGATGATGCGCCCCTGCGGCCCATCGGTGGCGGAAAGGAACTGGAAGCGCACATCAAGCGCGGCGGCGCCGGCTGGCACATCAACCCAGAAGGCATAGACATCGACCGGATCACGCTGCCAGCGCAGCAACTGGCCTTGGGCACGGATTTCAAGACCGGCCAGCTTCTCGATCTCGCCGCGCGCTGCGTGCTTGCCGGGCAGGAATTTGGGGAACAACAGCGCCATGCGCTTGCCCGCCAGTTCGGGCGGCACCGGGATGATTTGCTCCACCTTGAACACGCCGCGCTGGGTATCGGTTGCGTCCACGTGCAGCCGCATGGTGCCGGGGAAGGCCATGTCCCGCGCGGCCGGCACCGCATCGATGATCGGCAGCGGCTGCGGCATGGAGCGTTGGGCAAGCACAGGGGTGGCAACCAGTGCGGCGGCGATAAGCAGGAGTGAGCGCATGGCCCTTGGTTAGCGAAGCACTGCGCCGCAGGGAAGGGGGGCAAATGTTGCACCGCACCGCGCACTCGCTTATGCCCGCGGCCATGAGCAAGGCACCGCAAAAACCTCGGGGTACCCAAGACATGATCGGCGAGGCGGCCGCCCGCTTCGACCATGTGATCGAAACGTTCAACCGCGTGCGCAAGCTGCACGGCTTTGGCCGGGTGGAAGTGCCGGTGTTCGAAAGCACCGCCGTGTTTGCACGCTCCCTAGGCGAGACGACCGATGTCGTGTCCAAGGAAATGTATGAATTCACCGATCGCGGCGGCAATGCCATGTGCCTGCGGCCCGAATTCACCGCCGGCATCGCGCGTGCCTACATCGAAAATGGCTGGCAGCAGCTGGCGCCGTTGAAGCTGGCGGCGTGGGGGCCATTGTTCCGCTACGAACGCCCGCAAAAGGGTCGCTTCCGCCAGTTTCACCAGCT